>CACYBT010000227.1 GCA_902772715.1 uncultured Succinivibrio sp. | reverse complement strand
TCAGGCTGGAAAAGACGGCAGAATGGGCGGTCAAACCAGGCCTTGCCCACCATTCCCTTGCGGGCATAGAGGGCGAAGCGCGCGGTCTTTACGCCTTCTGGCACCAGCCCTGACCTCCCCTGGATGAGCGTCCACTCCTTGGTGGTCCCCTTTTTCCCGCTTGGATACTCCCCACCGCGGAACTTTCCTTCGGGGTCATACCACTCCAGGCAGACAGTGGCGCCGCTATCGTCGCCCGTCATGTTTTCAGTCTTGACGTATGTGCCAAAGATGAAGCGGTCGCCAGGACGGCAGTTGATGTTTTGCACGCAGAGCTGATAGGTTTCAGGGCTCTTGTTTTCAAACGCCAGGCAGTTGCTGTTCTCCCCGCCGTTGATTTGAACGCTGAAGTTGGACCCCATCGTCCACCCCGCAGGCTTGCCACCCCCTTCAAACTGGCTGAAGTCGAAATTAGCAACAAGATTGTCATCTGCATACAATAATACCATGCAGATTAGAAATAAACAAGAGAAAATGCTTTTTTTGATTAGCATGCTGAATACTCCTTAAGTTGATGACTATTATTGTCTAGGACCAAAAAACTTATCTCCGTTCAAATGAATTAGATGTTCAGGTGTGTTGGCTATCCACACTTCTGTTTCCCAGGCAAGAGTTACTAAGAATCTTCTGTACGTTTCAATGTTTGGGAATGCAGTGATAAAGATTTTTCCAGCACTGACACTCTGTGTCAACTCGTTGATTTCAAGGATACGTTTGGGATTCATAGGACCAACGGATGTAACTGCCTCAATAAAGAAAAGCCAATTCTTATCCTCCTGATACAAAACAATATCTGGCATCTTGTCGTGGACCGATATTTGAAAGCCCAGTTGCTGTAGTTTCTGCTCATTTATATAGAGATTCTTTAAACGTGTGTCTCCTACATATAAGCACTCTGAACCAGGTGCAAATCGAGGAGCAAATTCTTCTAAAATAGCTTTTTGCAATTGATTGTGCTTTCCTGGTGAAAATGTAAAATCCTGACTGTTGATTTTAACAGGCATTTTTAGCCTATCGGCCTTGGATGTATAAATCTGAATAAGGGATTGATGAGAGCCATTGAATGCTTCAAGCTTCTCTGCCCATTCAGGAGCCCCTTTACTTTGCAACAGAATTAGGCATTCCTCCGTAAGACGGTACCTATAATTAGGGCTATTTGTTGCTTTGCCATTGTCCTCTATTATAGCAGCATTCCTAAAATTGTGCAGAGCATCTCTCCTTATGTTTTCGCGAGTGTTTTCGGCATAAAAAATATTATAATTATCCTTCAAAAATTGGAGAATATCATGTATTCTTATCCATTCATTTGTAATCTGAGACCAAGATGAATCAGGCTTTAGTGAACAAAGTGCAAGCAAAACATTGCCACACAAATCTGTTTGCAGTTTTGCAGGAAGTCCTAATGACTTGATGACATCTATCGCCTCTACTAAATGGCTATGACGTTGTGATGGCATAGTGTTCTCTCCACGTAATCATCAATTAACTCGAAAGTCAGGTTTTGACACTTCTGTGCCCACACACCTAGAGTTTTCAATTCCTGCAAGGATGGATAATACATTTGTTTTAAGTCAGTTGCATTAACCTGAGTATGACCGTTAAAAGAGCGGAAATACCTGTCAACAATACTGGAATTCAGAAAAACCATCAGGCCGTAAGCCACATCCTTATCAAGTCCTTTTTTCCCCACATGAAAGATATTGAGATGGTTTTCAAAGGCAAAGGATTGTGGCTCAGAAAAATCAGATGGCGAAATCACACAGGCAGTTATTCTACGCTTTTCTTCTTTGGCAGAAAAACGTTTAACGGCACAATAATAGCCTGATGGGAAAAACATTCTACGCGTCTCATTATTCACAAAAATGCTATTTGCCTTTTTAGAGTTTGCCTGTGGCCAAATGCAATGAGTCATATTTAGATGCAAGGGATAAACGAGCGGAACTGTTTCAGGTTCAGGCATTTGAGACAGATACTTTTTTGCGCGAAAATCGACTACAGGCCCAGTTGAAACCGATAGATTCAGTGAATCCAAGGAGTTTGTTATGTTATAATCCTGAAGTGACACATCATAATGCTTCAACTCTGGAATTCGGATAAAAAACTCGGCATCTGAACTCACAACAACTGCTTCTGAAGAGACGGAATACTCGTTGTAATCAGAAAATGAACCATCGGTAGAAGTCGATATTTTGATAGTATGAGTCACTGGTGGCTCTTTTACGAGTTTTATTATGATGTTTTCCTGTAGAACCTCATCGTCACGGAAATTGTTTTTCCTCGAATCAAACAAATGAATATGGCTGATTTGAGTATGATTAAGAATAATATTTCTAAAGGGCTTATAGTAGGGGCCATTGCAAAAGCTTCTTGGAATAATCGCTACAAGCTCCCCATGTTCGTTTAACAGTTTTATGCATAAGGCAACAAACCCCGAATATAAGTTGACTGTTTCAATATCTGC
>CACYBT010000226.1 GCA_902772715.1 uncultured Succinivibrio sp. | reverse complement strand
TGGAGAAATACAGCTTACTGCCTGTAAGTCTTGAGGAAATGTTCAAGTCGATCGCCTGCATCATTGATGACGTCAATTGCAGGCAGAAATACTACACGGAAATGATTTGGCTCAGGCCAGTTAAAGCCTGTTCCCTGTACAATCAGCATTTTCTCCTGTTTCAAAAGATCCATGGCGAATTTCTGATCGTCTTTGATATTAAAGCGTTTGTCCAGTTTGGGAAACATATAGAGCGCACCGTGAGGTTTTACCACGCTAATACCGTCAATGGCACTCAAACGTTCATACATGGCTTCACGCTGCTGGTATAGACGTCCTCCTGGAATAATCAGCTCATTGATGCTCTGATAACCTCCTAAAGCAGTCTGAATCGCATGCTGAAGAGGTACATTGGCGCAAAGACGCATAGCCATCATAATTTTTATGCCATCGACAAAACCGCGATTGCGTTTCTCAGGACCTGTAATAAGGATCCATCCCTGTCTGAACCCACAGGCACGATAAGCCTTGGACAGTCCATTGAATGTAATGATGGTCAGATCATCGGCGAGGGTACAGATACTGCGGTGAGCCACATCATCATAAAGGATCTTGTCATAAATCTCGTCGGCAAAAATCACCAGGTCGTGTTCACGTGCAATTTCCACCAGTTCCTGCAAAAGCGGAGTAGGGTACACGGCTCCGGTTGGATTGTTTGGATTGATAAGTACAATACCTACGGTTTTGCTGGAAATCTTTTTGCGGATGTCATCTAGGGCTGGATACCAGTCCTGCTGTTCATCACAAAGGTAATGGACAGCCTTGCCTCCTGCGAGGTTGATGGCAGCAGTCCATAGAGGATAGTCAGGAGCAGGCACCAGTACTTCGTCGCCATTGTTTAAAAGGGCATTCATGGTCATGGTGATTAACTCCGAGGCTCCATTGCCAATGAAAATATCGTCAGCATCAACATTTTTGAGTCCTTTTTGCTGATAGTACTGAGCAATAGCCTTACGGGCGGAGAATATACCATTTGATTCACAGTAACCCTGAGAAATATTGATATTGCGGATCACATCTCTCACTACCTCTTCTGGCGCATCAAAACCAAAAGGTCCAGTATTACCGATATTCAATTTGAGAATTCTCTGTCCTTCCTCTTCCATTCTCATGGCTTCCTGATGGATTTTTCCACGAATGTCATAACAGACGTTATCGAGTTTGTGAGATTTTTGTAGTAATTTCATTTAATCACCCATATGTGATCTAATCTCCTAGCCAAATTCTAAGGAGAGTAATATTTGCTTATAATAAAAATAAGGTCAGGCACATGCCTGACACTATTAGGTAAAATTGTAGCACCATAACAAGGTGTAGTAAACCATATCACAGGGTTATTACACCGCCTTTGCGACTTAGGATGAAGATTTAAAAATCACGACCTATAACCAATTCGTTATAGATGTTTTCAAGCACATAGCGTTCGTATTTTAGATGCGGAGAGGCGATGCGCTTAAATTTAACGAGATCTCGTGTTTTCTGATCATAGGTAATGGCATTGGTATAGAACACAAATGGCACTCTACTTCCTGTTTTTGTTGTAATAAATCCCATAAGATTGGAGACATTCTGCAGGGTTCCGGTTTTGGCTATGACTCTTTTGGCAAGAGGGGGATTGCTGGTTGAGGCCCGATAGCGCATGGTTCCTGATTCTCCTGAAACAGGTAGGAGCTCAATGAAGTGAAGACTATCATTATTTACGTTGATAAACTGCAGCACTTCAAGCATTTTTTTGGGGGTAACGATATTGTGTGGAGATAGGCCGTTACCGTCCACAATGTAGGAGTTTCCCAGATTTATTTGGGCATAATTTTTTAATACGGTCCTGATGGCCATGGCGGTTCGATCGTAGGTTGCCGGTTTTTTGTAGAACTCGAAGGCTACAGTTTTGGCAATGGCATCAGCATAGAGGTTGTTGGACCGATAGAGCATATACTTTACAAGTTCAGATAGAGGCTTGGATTCAGATTGTGCCAACACCTGGTAGTTTTCCTGAGGCTGTTTGGCTATCTTGATAGACTCAAAGTCAATTTTATGTCTGTTTAGCAGGATATTGGTCCAGTCCACAGCCCACTGATTCGGATCTGAGACTGACAGAGAGAGAGGCCATGGCTGATTTTTTGGCTGAACAGGCACGCAGCCTGTTATCTGATACTGATTACGCATGTAAAGGTCTGCTTCTAATTCACAGTTGGCGCCGTAGTTCTGGGGATTAACTCCGACTGCATCTGAATGAATAGTAATAGGACTCTGTGCAGACAAAACTGGAGTTGCAATCTGATTGATCCCATGAGGCTGTAACTGGGCAAAGACACAGTTTCTGTCAATAATAACGGCCCCGGCAGGAGCAGAAAAGCAGATTGGAAGATCACTCCAAGACCAGCCTTCACCTTTGCTAAGACCTGCAAAGTTACTGACATCAATAATGATATCACCGGCAATCCTGCGTACTCCAAGTTTAGACAAATTGCTCAGTAATTCAGAGTAATTTTTTGAAGTGAAACTTGGATCTCCGACAAATTTTATAAATATGTTGCCGTGCAGCACTCCGGCTTTATCCAGTATCAGCTGACCATTGTCCTTTAAAAGACCCGCAGAGACACCTAATGTGGTTTTATACGTATAGTTATGACCAAGATAGAGAATGGCTGCAAGTCCGGTCAAGACTTTCAAAGTGGAGGCCGGATGCATGTAGGTTTCAAAATTTTTGCCGTATACTTTTTTATGATTAGGCAGAAGATAGGCAATGCCTATATGGGCACCTGGAAGCGGATTACTTGAAGCCTGAATAGCAAAAGTCTGTGTGGAAGTTAGTAAAGCAATTATAAGTAGGAGATGTTTTAGTATTTTCATAATTCTTCAAAGTTAAAAAAAAATTGCATGCATAATTTACGCTTTTTTTTAATTTTATTTAAGTCAAATTGTAATTTTTTTTTAGGTTAATTTGTACTTTGAAGAATATTATAAAATGTGAAATATAGTGTGGAAGAACCTTTGGTTGGTAGTACACTTACAAATCTATATGACATTCCAAAGCAAGAATTTCAATCCCCTGTTTATTACATTCATTTATAGTAAGCTCTTTGAGCCTGTCTTCATCACCTGCAATTTTAAATATCTTTCTGCGATATCTTGGACAAAACACAAAATGATAGTTTATCAATGATACTGTTGTCTTTGTATGTTTATACAGAATTCATGAATATATATTACTTTTAGCTTATATCTATAGTTTTTATCTGCGCTTACTTAAAGATAATGCTGGCTCTTATCCACACGGTTAAAACCGTGGTTTTCAAGCCCGCATAATTTATAAATATGGCCGATATACACTATAATAATTAGTAGGTAATGCATCTTTTATTTAGTGGTTATAAAATATGGAATGGCTGGAAAAATCAGAGAAGTTTATCTCTGCTCTTAGGTATTATTATCCTGATGTAAATGCTATACAGCAGGATCTTGAAAGTGCTTTTGAAAAATTCTTAAAGGGTTTTCCTGATCTGATAAATAAAGAATATTAAGACCTTAAGAGAAAAGTATAATATCAGTCAGAGAGAACTGGCCAGTAAATTAAATATTACCCGGTCATCCTATTCTGGATGGAAAACCGGAGCTCATGACCCTAAGCTTGAGAACCTTAAGCAGTTGGCAATGCTTTTAGACTTTGCTCCTTACGAATTCATAGGTGATACCTCTAAGATTATCAGTGATGCCGTTTATTCTGTGCCTGTTTTTGATAATGAGTTCTTCTTTTCCAAAGATTTTGTATTTTTAAGCAATCAATTGGCAAAAATAGATTCGGTTACTGCTAAAGAATACGGTGTCAAAGATTTTAGATGCTGCAGTTCTCCACTAAAAGATTGTTTCGTCTTCTTTAATTGCTATGAGGATATGGTTGGAACTAGAAATACAATTCCTGCCAACAGTTATGTCTATTGTTCTTTTGAGAGTTTAAAGGTATTTGATCGTCTTGAGAGACTGGCTGCAGCAAATGATAAGGATGCTCTTGTTAAGCTTGGAGAATGTGCCCCTATCTTAAGACAGGTTATTTTCGATAGTAATCATTTAATTTTACGAGCCTGGAATGATAAGGTTTCGGATATGATCTTTCCTATTTCAAAAGGTTCCATTGGAGTATATGGAAGCAGGGATTACGTTTCTATGGCTAATGGCGAATTGCTCTATGCTGAAGCCGTTGAAATATACGGTATCGCATATGAATATGTAAAGAAAATAGATGTTGCTAGCTAAAATTACAGGTATTATCAGAGTTATAAATGGATCAAATAAACAAAGCAATTGAAGGTGTTATCTAATGAATATTAAAGATCTGGTTGGAGAAACATCTGAATACGAAAAAAAACAAGCTCTTGAAACCAAAAGACCCAAGAGCTGGCTTAAGAGTGTCAGTGCATTTGCTAATACCTTTGGAGGAAAACTAATCTTCGGTATATCTGATGATGACGAGGTTGTGGGTTTAGCTGATGCAAAAAGAGATTCCGAGATAATCAGTGAAACAATTAAGACTCGCATAGATCCAATCCCAATGTTTAAGCTGGATCATCAAAAGGTTGATAATAAAGAGCTGATAATAGTTGAAGTGATGAAAGGCTCTTTAACTCCATACTACTATTCTGGTGATGGGCAGTTGGTTGCTTTTGTTCGTATTGGAAATGAATGCGTACAGGCAAATTCTCTTCAACTTCGAGAGCTTGTTATTCGTGGAAATGCTCAGAGTTACGATAGTCTTCCTTCTCGTTATAAGTTTGAGGATATGGCTTTTTCTAAGTT
>CACYBT010000225.1 GCA_902772715.1 uncultured Succinivibrio sp. | reverse complement strand
TTTAAGCATTCCCACAGAAATATTTATTGAACCAAAAATTTTGCTATATTTTCAAAACTCATAAAACATAATCACCATTTTTAAATTTAGTATTCTCAGCAAACTGCCATGTTAGTATCAATCTTGTTTTATGCTTAAATTACACATAAATATGTGATGCTCCAAAGTTTCATCTTCTTCCAACTGCAAACCAGAGGAATGATTATAACTAATATTCCAAATTGATATGTATTTTACCGTTTTTTCGTGAAAATTGGGCAATATTGCAGATAAACATAGTGACACTGCCACTGTTAATGGATAAAATAACACAGATGGTATTTTGCTTTTATGTAGGTAAATATGCCATCCTTGTATATAAATCAATGAGTTGAACCATAGGTCACATCTTTTTGGTAAATTGACGGTTTTCCGGTTTTTCGGAAGAAACAGCCTCGAAAAGTTTCATTTTATCGTTTTTTCTCCCAATTGCAACCTAAAAACCGCATAAATACGCCAATACTTATCAACCTTATAAATCTTTGTTATAAATAAAAGAATTATAAGATCATGAATGAATATAAATAGATGACGGTTGAAGAAATGGATAATTTTTTTGAAAATCTGAAAAACACCGAAGCAACTTTAGAAGAAATAGCATCTGCTGTCATATCCGATGCCCAAAAAAACGGTGCAGATGAATCCGAAGTGAGTATTGATTCGGGTACAGGTATATCAGTTTCCTGTCGTGACGCTGATGTAGAAAACATTGAGTTCAATAAAGATAAAAGCCTACACATAACTGTATATAAGGACAAACGCTCAGGATCTGCATCAACTAATGATCTCTCTAAAGAATCACTGCATGAGACCGTCCTAAGTGCACTTAATATCGCCACTTTCGCCGATCGTGATGAATTTTCAGGATTATGTGATAAAGAACTTATTTGCAATGAATTCAAAGAATTAGAACTTATATTTGATAACGGTCAAAATACAGAGTTAGCCATAAATAAAGCCTTAAGTCTTGACAAAATGATCCTCGAAAAACCGGACAACCGGATCAAAAAATCGGATGGTTCCAGTTTTTCAAATTCATTTGTTACGAGTATTATCGCTAATTCTCATGGATTTTCACATGCCAATTCCCAAAGCATAGTCTCTTGCGCTTTAACACTGTTAGGAGAGGCTGATAATAAAATGCAACGCGGTTTAGGTATGAGTATCAGCAGAACTATTGACAATCTGTACTCTAGTGAAAAAATTTTTAATGAGGCATTAGAACATACATTACAAAAACTAAATGCACGTAAACTCAAAACCGGCACCTATAACGTCATCTTCTCACGAAGCGCCGTACGATCATTATGGGGACATCTCTTTGGAGCCATTTCCGGTGGACATATCTACCGTAAAAGTTCATTTCTTTTGGACAAACTTGGAAAACAGGTCCTGTCTAAAAATTTTACAGTAATAGAAGATCCGTTTGTCAAAGGTGGTTTTGCCTCAAGGAACTACGACGCAGACGCAGTAGCAGTAAACAGAAGCGAAATAGTCAGTGAAGGAATGCTTAACGAATATCTTTTAAGCACCTACTCCGCACGAAAACTACATATGCAAACCAACGGACATGCTAGCGGTACCCATAACGTGTTCATAAAAGATCTTAAAAATAACCTAAGCCTTGATGAAATGTTAAAAAGCGTCGGTGAAGGAGTCGTCATTACTGGACTAATGGGACAAGGAGTAAATATTGTCAATGGCAACTATTCTCGTGGTGCTGAAGGTTATTATTTTAGGAATGGAATATTTGAACACGCTGTAGATGGGATTACTGTAGCAGGGAATCTTGCAGAAATGTTTATGAAGATGGAGGCTATGGCTCAAGATATTGACGAACGCTATTCATTAAGAACCGGTTCTATTCTCATTCCTGACATGTCAATCTCTGGACTTTAGAGCTCCTGACTGTAAAGTCCAAACAAAAACCTAAATTTGCGCAAGTTTGCTTTGCAGGTTTAGGTTATAGTCATCAGCGCCTCTCTTTACTGACTGCTCCCTCGGGCAAGCCTGTGGGGTTAACACCGCAATCCATAACTACTGATACATATAACTCAAAAAGAGTAGATCCACAATCAAAGGTTTACCAAATTTTTCATTTAAAATTGAGGAAATTTTCTCTCGGCACTCAATACGAATCTTTTCACGGGCCTCATTCGAGGCAATCTGAGAAAATTCTTTAGAACCTAAAAGAGTCACAACGGCATCCTTGATAAGAGGTTCTACATCAGCAATAATACTAGTATCACGGCTATCCGCCAGCATCAGACTCAGTGTAATTCTAAGATAATGAATCTTCTCACGAGGATTAAGTGTAGCCAAATTTGTCGTGATATCAGGAGTTAACTGATAATAGCCTATTTCAGGCTCGAGGCTTTCAGGTGGAACTTCCTCTTCTTTTGCTCCGTGTCCACTGGCAAACACAGATGTAGAAATTGTCATTGCTAATAAGGCGGTCATTAAGGCCAACAAAAATTTCCTAAACATAATTATTCCTTAATATCATTTACACAACCAGATCCATGAGTCTACTTTTTTATTACAGTCTGACCATTGAGGATTTTGACATCACGTGCACCCAACAGTGGTGTAGCCGCATGATCGAGTTTCTGTACCTTAGGCATATTCACATAAAGTTTATCATTTTCTTTAACATAAAAATATGCATGGCGTATAAAAGTGTCACACATAATGTTAAATAGTATCGGATCAGCAAACTCTGGAGAATTATTAGTTACCTCCACAGGTAATCTTTTCGAGTAATCAAGACACCTATCCACAAATTCTTTAACATTAATGGTTCCGTCATCTGTATTCTTAAGTGCCGTAACTGCAACCAAATACCGCACCAGATTATGATAGATACAGCGTGAAAGCACGTAGAATTCAATATAGCCATCACCAGATACAAAAATCATATCTTCATCTTTCGTGATATAACCTTCCTCATCAAAATTCGCAATATATGCATCAATAAGATTATCAAGATCTTTTTCATCAACAGGTGAGAATAATTCATGACGCAGGAAATAGAACAACGATCGAGCATGAGACCGTACTTCCTCATGTTTAATATGACCGTTACGTAAAATAATATTGGCCAGAAGAGCCGGCAAAGCAAACAAATGCACAATATTATTTTGAAAATAAGTTAACTGTAGGGTTTGGCCATAGGATGGACGCACGAATTTCATGTCATCACCTACGTCATAAATATGAAATTTCTTTAACTCAATGGCTTGCAGAATTAGACGCATAGGTTCTTCCCTAGGGATCCCTCCACGTCTTCTTGGATCAACTTCAAGCAGTTTAATATAAAGCTCTATACACTTTTTTAACTGACTGATACTCATGGTGTGATCTGGAACATTCATAATAGCCAAAGCACAGAGATTAATACCATTGATAGTTGCTGAATCATTAAGATTCATAATGATGGTGTGAGCCATCTGCTTGACAGTATCGTTAAGCCACTCTGGTCTTGCCCCTCCCTTAGGATCAATATAGTTTTTCCAATCGGGAACATTTTCGTTTAAAAACTTCGGAACAATGACAGGTTCACCGAAATTAACATAGCCACGACCATAATTTCTGAAACGTTTAAAAATTCCTAATAGCGCAATAGCACTCTCTTTTTTCTTGCGTTCTCCGGTTAATTCACGCATATATGATCCCACTTCTGTAACGTGCTCATAACCAAGATAAGTTGGGACGAAAGCAACCGGTCTGTCATAACCACGCAACTGCGACTGTACCGTCATCGCCACCATACCGGTACGTGGTGGCAACATACGTCCCGATCGAGAACGGCCACCCTCAATAAAGAATTCAGTAGCATAGCCGTTTTCAAAGAGCAGACTCAGATATTCTCTGAAAATTGTAATGTAGAAATCATCCCCCTTCATCTTGCGACGAATAAAATATGAACCACAACGTTTAATAATCGGTCCTACAGGGAAGAAATTAAGATTGTCACCTGAAGCAATCTGTGGCAAAGGAAGTCCTTCATGAAAGAGCACAAACGTCAGAAGGATGTAATCCATATGCGAGCGATGACAAGGAATATAAATTATCTCATGTCCGGTGCGAACTAGATGTCTTACCCTATCTACACCAGTAATACACTGTCCTTGATAAATTTTTGACCAGATGGTTGATACAATACTATTAAAAAAACGCAGTAGAGAATATCTAGTGTCCGCCACCATAACCTCTAGGATCTGTCGAGCCTGAGCTGCAGACTCAGCCTGAGAGATATTTTTGCTTTGTGCCAAAAGTCTAATCTGTTCAACAACTGCAGAACGATTTAAAATTTCTTCAATGATTTGCGGACGGTTCGGTAAAGGTTTACCCACAACATTTCGCGCTCTTTGTACAAATATAAGTTTAAAGGTACGATTCAAATCTTTAGAAAAACGAGATTTAGCAAAGCGCTCTCGTGATTCAACCAGGTTGAACTTACCGCAGAATATAGTGCAGTTATCCCTACCGGCAAAAATGAGGTTAAAGAATTTTTTTATGGATGGAGTTGCAGCATTGAGGCCATGCAATCCAAGATTTTCAATACCAGGATTTCGTGACCAAAGAACGGTGATAGGGAAAACCTGAATATCCTTACCTGTTTCATCGGCATACTTGTTCCATAAATCAAAAATTCTTTCAATCTTATGATCTTTGGATCCATACTTTGAAAAAAATCCAGGAGAACGCAGATAACAAACACGCGGAATTTTCTTCCCCGACAAAATAAGAGGTGAAAAAGGCGAAGGCAGTTTCAACTTATCCGTCGCTCTTTCAATACTCATGAGATTACCAACGGACGATGACAAAGTTACATAAACTACTTCCTTATCACCATCAAACTGAATATTCTTCAAAGGTTCAAAAGGAATCGTGGAACTATTGGTGATAACGCGAAATGGCCAATACAAAAAAAATCTCAGCACAGTATTTAAAATCATACTCTACCTAAACAGTTCTGCGCTGTTTAGTCTCCATCACTTCTAATTGTTTAAATACATCTTCATAGCTTATGATTGTAGTTTATATTTAACAAGATAAATCGGTTAGCCGTATGATTTTTGAAATTTTAAATGGTAAAAGCACAATTTTTTGAGTTTAATCAGATAAAAAAGTACTTACACGCAATGTGTTAGTTTTGATTTTGCCTGCTTTATGATAAATATGACGAGTGACATATCGACCAAAGTCATAATCAGCGATTCTTGTCATTTTCATCGTCTTTATGAAGATAAATATGCTGCGTCATGTAGTTCACCACTAAAATGCCAGATCCCGCATCCTTTAATCCTGCAAAAAAGAAATGATTAAGATAGTATACGTAACCATGCTGTTTAACATACCCGAAAGATAATCTTTTGATTTCTGATCTGAATAGAGGCAGAGGCTTTGTGCAAGGCGCTCCTAAGAACGAAAAATTTGCCACTCAAGATGAAAAATTTTGAAAAGTGTAACAGTGTTGTCAGCTGCAGGCGATAGACAAAAATACTTTTTAAAATACAGCGTATTTTTCTCGTGTCACTTACTTCCTGATTAATTCATATTGTTCAATAGAATTAAGGTACAATATCACCTAAAGGATTAGAAAATGGATAAAATTACAGGATTAGAAAAATATAAACGGCTAGTGTTATTAGCCGGATTGGCCTCTGTTGGTACTGCCATAATATTTGTTGTCGTTAAATTTGGTGTATGGATGGTGTCTGGATCTTCAGTAATCTTCGCTTCACTGACCGATTCGATTTTTGACTGTCTGGCATCACTCGTAAATCTGCTAGCCTTAAAATTTTCTTTAACACCTCCAGATAATGAACATCGTTTCGGTCATTACAAAACCCAGGCTCTGGCCTCGTTGGCACAGTCAGCCTTCATAGGAGGCTCAGCCTCAATACTTATTTCCGAAGGATTGTACAAGTTTTTTTCCCCCCAACCTTTAAAGAGTATTGATTTGGCTATCTATGTCAGTGTCTTCTCCACCCTGTTTACGGTACTTTTAATACTCTTTCAGGGCTACGTCTACAGACTTACAAAATCAGAAGCAATTTCCGCTGACCGCCTGCATTATACTGCAGATGTGATGCTTAATATTAGTGTCATTATATCGTTGTATCTAAGTTATATGGGGTATTTATGGGCAGATGGTTTATTTGCTGCCCTTATCGGTTTATTCATTTTAAAAGGCGCCTACGACATTGGAATGAACGCAGTACAGATACTCCTTGACCACTCGCTTGACAGTAAAGATATCTCTAAAATCATCACCATTATTGTCAACGAGCCAGGGATCACTTCCATTCATGATCTGAAAACCCACCATGCAGGACCAATGGTATTCATCCAAGGACATATTGTTATGGATGGCAGGCTTGATCTTGTAACCTGCCACAACATTATCAACAATGTGGAGCACAATCTCAGAGAAGTATTTGTCAATGCTGAGATTATTTTGCATATGGAACCTGACGAGAAGAAAACCTATGATGAGGTGGAATTCAAAGATACCTCCTTTCCTGGAGGCAATGCATGACACAATAGGAAAAACCGCCTATAATGGCTTATCTTGAAACGAATTCTGTCAAACTGACAGTATTCTGCCGACAACTACAGTGCTTACGGACATTTAATGCAAGACACAAACTATAACCAAAAGGAAATAGATACCTTCTTCTGTACGATTAAAGAACATGCGATCTCAATCTGTGAGAAGGAAAAAACACTAGCTCCTTTTTTGCGAAGAATCATTCTTGAATCCAAGGGGTTTGATGAATCTCTCTCGAGGCTTATAGCCTCTAAAATAGCAACAGAAGAGGTTAGTGCCTACTCTTTATATGAAGTATGTATGGAAGCATATAATGACGCAAAATACCTGCTTAATTATGCCATATGCGATATCAACGCTGTCTTGACTCGTGATCCTGCATCTACTTCTTCTTTAAGTATTTTGCTGTTTTTAAAAGGACCTCATGTACTCGAAACCTACCGTATATCCCACTGGTTATGGCAAAACCAAAGGTTTCACCTTTCCTATTTTTTACAGAGTCGACTCTCGGAGGTTTATGCAGTAGACATTCATCCTGCCGCAGTCATTGGGAAAGGTCTTATGCTTGACCATGCCACCAATATCGTTATCGGTGAAACTGCGGTGATTGAGGATACCGTATCATTACTGCATGGCGTTACCTTGGGCGGAACCGGAAAAGAGCAAGGAAACAGACATCCAAAAATCGGCCGAGGAGTAATGATTGGCGCTGGAGCAAAAATACTCGGTAATATAAGAATCGGAGAAGGTGCCGTTGTAGGTGCCGGTTCTGTAGTACTAAAGGATGTTCCGCCTCATACTACAGTAGTAGGAGTACCAGCAAGGGTCATTGGTAAACCTAAAATTGATATGCCATCGCTTACCATGGATCAGACTTTTAACGGATGTAATTCAGACAAGATTGGGACTCCTTGTCCGGCTATTGCATCTCAAACCATCTGAGGACAAATAATGAGAATTTGTGACTTACTAGATCCCAATTGTATAAATATCAATGCTACAGTTGCTAATAAAGAACAAGCCATCAATGAGCTAGTAGAGCTTGTAAACAAAAGTGGCTGTTTAAGCGATAAAGAATTATACAAAAATGATGTATTTCTACGTGAAGAACAGGTCTCAACTGGTTTAGGTGAAGGCGTAGCCGTCCCACACGCAAAAAGCGCTGGCGTAAAAAACCCGGGACTTGCCGCCATGATCGTAAAAGATGGCATTGATTTTGACAGTCTAGATGGCAAACCAACCAATCTTTTTTTTATGATTGCCTCTCCTGAAGATGCCTCAAATGAACATCTTGATGTTCTCGCCAGACTCTCAACTCTGCTGATTTCAGAAGAATTTAGAAAAAATCTTTTAAGCAGCACTTCAGTTGGAAATTTTCTAAAAATCATCAATGATGCTGATGAAACTGAAATAAGTAGGCATCCAGAGCAAAAATCAGTAGTCAAGCATAAACCTCAACAGATACAAGACGAGAATAACAGTGGTTACTACGATGTGGTAGCTGTTACCGCCTGCCCTGCGGGATTATCGCATACCTACATGGCTGCTGAGGCTCTAGAAAAAGCCGCCCAAAAACTAGGTATTCGTATAAAAATAGAAACCGATGGTGCCGCTGGCAACCGAAACAGCCTTTTACCTGAGGAAATATCTAAAGCCAAGGGAGTAATTGTAGCTGCGGATAGAATTGTGGAAATGGAGAGATTTTTAGGTAAACCGCTTATCCGTGTAGGAGTTATAGAAGGTATCAAAGACCCTGAAAAACTTATCAAATCCGCTCTCGATCCTAAATGCGCAAAATACCAAAAAGGGTTTCGTGGAACCACCTCACTTGCCATGAAAATGTATCGACATCTGATGAGTGGTCTCACTTATATCATGCCGATTGCTGCGGCCTCAGGAATTCTTTCTGCAACCGCAAAACTTGATTTTATCCACGGAACGCAGTTGGAATTCTATTTTGACCGGATAGGTTACAGTATTGGAACCTTGCTCTTCCCTATCCTAAGTGCCTTCATTGCTTTTTCTATAAAAGGACGCACTGCATTGGTTGCGGGATTTACCGGTGGAGTTATGGCAGATTTGGGATATTCAGGAGTTATAGGTGCCGTCATAAACGGTTTTATCGCAGGAGTCGTGGCATTGCTCACTTCACTTTTCTCTAGCCGCTTTTTGAAAGGGCATGATGCAGTGGTTGCACTTCTCATTTATCCTCTGGTGGGGTGTCTGGGAACTGCCACCGTGGCATTATTCTTTACTAATATTCCTGCCAATCTGCTTGATGAATATATCAATATGTTTATTACTTCAGCCCCAACACCAGTGTTAGCCATGCTAGGAGCGATACTTGCTGGAATGATGGCCTGTGATTTAGGTGGTCCTATCAATAAGATCGCTTATGCTATTGGAGTACTGCTTTTGGCTGATTGTTTGCCGGACATCGGTGCGGGAAGCATGATTATGGCTGCAATTATGGCAGGAGGAATGGTTCCGCCGTTAGCGGCAGGACTTGCGGGAATACTCATTCCTCAAGCCTTCAGCGCGGAACTTAGAAAGGAGAGATTTAAGTCATTTAGTAAGGGGTTAGTATTTGTCACTGAAGGAGTTATGCCCTACATGAGTATCAATGAGGGGATGATGCGACTAGCATGTGTATCCTGTTCCGCCATTACCGGTGCCTTATCAATGTATTTTGGCTGTCACGTCTGTGCCCCTCATGGTGGGATTTTTATAATATTTTTATCTGGTGAGGCTCTTTCCTACCTGTTATCCATACTAACAGGAACAATATGCGGAATGTTTTTTATTTCCATAGTTCACCTTTCAAATCAAAAGCTCCACAAAGTGATAGCCTAAACTTCCGCAAATTATTTAGGTTTGTGTTCCGCCAACTGTGATTTCATCAACTTTCACCGTTGGCTGACCTAATCCTACAGCTGCCCCCTGTCCCCCTTTTCCACACATTCCTATACCATGATCAAATTCTAGATTATTACCAACCATTGATACTTTCTGCATTGTAACTGGGCCGTTGCCGATCAAAGTTGCACCTTTAATTGGAGCAGTTATTTTACCTTTTTCAATTAAATAGGCCTCTGAAGTTGTAAATACAAACTCTCCTGAGGTAATATCAACTTGCCCACCCTTGAAATTAGCAGCATAGATCCCTTTATCTATGGAGGAAATGATCTCTTCTTTGTCATATATTCCAGGCTCAAGGTATGTATTTGTCATTCTTGGCATTGGAAGATAATTATAATTCTGTCTTCTACCATTACCCGTTGGCTTCATTTTCATGAGCATAGCGCTCTGCCTGTCATGCATATAACCTTTGAGGATGCCTTTTTCAATAAGCACATTGTGTCCAGTGTCCGTTCCCTCATCATCAAAGGAGAGTGATCCGCGACGGTCCTTTATAGTACCATCATCAACAATGGTACAGAATTCAGAAGCGACTTTCTGGCCTATTTTTCCTGAATAAGCAGAAGACCCTACTCGGTTGAAATCTCCTTCAAGACCGTGTCCAACTGCCTCATGTATAAGTACTGCCGGCCATCCTGCCCCTAAAACCACAGGCATACTACCGGCTGGAGCCCGCTGAGCCAACATATTGACCTGCGCAACTCTGACAGCCTCATGACATAAAGCATCAAGATCATTATCTGCTACAAGACTGTTAAGCAAGGTTGCTCCACCTGCTGCGGCAAATCCCTCCTCACGTCGGCCATTTTCCTCCATTACCACCGTGACAGTAAGATTACACATAGGTTTAATATCATATCTGGCAGGACCATCTGTCGGGAAAACTAGCACTGTAGAATGAGAGCAGTGTAATGAGGCAAAGACCTGAACAATTCTATTATCTATAGATCTTGTTTTCTTATCTATCTTTTCTAGGATTTGTGCTTTTTCATCACGAGTCATAGAGAAAATCGGATCATCATCAACATACAGAGGAACAGTAGGTTTAACCTTATGACTGATATGCACACCCTCACTGTTATAGCCACTGCTGATACAGTTTGCGGTATTACAGGCTTCATATAGAGACTTATTGTCAAGGACATCTGAATAGGCAAAACCTGTTTTAGCCCCCAACACCGCTCTAATACCGACACCCTGATCAATTCCAAAAGAACCACCTTTTACAATACTCTCTTCAAGATAAAATCCTTCGGCTACATTTCTTTCAAAGAAAATATCTCCAAAATCTATCTTCTTTTTTGTAAGTATACCTAGAGATTTAACTACTGATTCCGTGGTTATATCACTGTTGGCCCACAAAATACCTGCTGTTTTCTCGTATGAATTCATGTTTACTAGCCTTCCTACTTGTTGCGGACTTAAGTTTAGAGTTAGAAAAGATTGAAAAAAACTACACCGTAAAATACATATCTTTATGATTATAATATAATCGAATCCGACTAAACACTGCTATCTTATCTTAATTTAACAAATAAATACTGAAGACATCACGGTTTACTGGGTAATAGAAAATTTCTTAGTCAGAAAGACAGCAATTTAGACAGGATACTTTAAACTTTAGCCTGACGCTAGTAGCACTACAGTAACCAGTATTATCCTCTATCCTCTTCATTACAAGATCTCCCAAATAACTATGACAATCCATCATTAGGATTTTGATTTATTGTTGTAGCACCTACCAAACTAAAGAATAGAAGATACAAATAATTTATAAAGTTAGACTTGGATGAGGGGTAAAACCGAAAGTGCACAGGTGTTGCATAACTTCGCTTATAGGAAGTCCGATCACCGAACTAACTGAGCCTTCCACACTTTTAATGAAAATAGCGCCTAGTCCCTGCAGCGCGTAAGAACCTGCCTTATCTGCACCTTCATTACTTTTTACATATTCAAAGATAACATTCTCATCTAAAGTACAGAAGGTAACATTACTTGTCGTAAGAAAATTTACGCATTTATTACTGCTTTTGATAGTAGTACCAGTGTAAACCTGATGCGTCCTCCCCGAAAGTGATTTAAGCATAGACACTGATTCTTCATCACTCCGAGGCTTTCCGAGAATTTTATTATCTAGCGCCACAACTGTATCCGCTGCTATAATGACGCACTCCTGATTATCTTCAAAAACAGTCTGCGCTTTGTTTTTTGAAAGTCTTAAAACCAGATCTTGAGGAAGTTCATGAGGTAGTCTCAACTCATCTATGTTTGGAACCTTAACAATAAAATCAATTCCAAGATATCTTAAAAGACGTTGTCGCCTAGGTGATGCTGAGGCCAAAATAAGTGTTGACATAAATAGATCAGTCAGCCTTTTCTTTATCGTAAATTTCAATAGAAAAAGTTGAACATAATATGGCACATATTATATATATAAACGGCCAGAATAATGCTGTAGAAACCGCAGGGATAAGAAACTGCATCTCAAAATACGCCTGACCAATAATATGTTCAATCCAATAACCTAAAATACATACCAAAAAATTTACAATCCCGACGATAATCATCTGCTGAAACATGACATACTTATGAAAATTTTTAAATTGTGTCGTAATCAGATAAATCTGAGACGAAATTATAAGAGCATTTATTCCAAGAGGAGCTCCTGTAGTTAAATCCAGCAGAAGCCCGACAACCCACGAAATTTCAAGAGTATAAGTAAACTTCCTCGACTGGACTGCAAAAAATAAAATAAAGAGCATTAAAAAGTCTGGTCGATTCTGAGAAACAATCTCTGGCAACTGTACTATCTGCAAGATCATTCCAATCATTAGAAGCGGGACCAGCAAAAGCAGAAATGAATTCTTATTTTCCTTGCTACTGATCATGTTTTACCTCGTTAGAAGTTTCTTCTATTTTTTCCGCTTCATTCTTGTTATTAGCACCTTTTACAGACAGCTTGTCGATAAGATCCCTAACTCGCTGTTGATTTAAAATAATCTTATTATCGGTAATATTTTTAGCCTTCTGTGCATAATCAATATCCCTACTATCCTGAGTGTTGGTGCTGAACATCAGAACATAACGCATCTTATCAATTTCAACCAATGGAGATGCAGTTATAGCGGCAAATGGTTGAGAATCAGAAACACCGACAGAGGTAACAATGGCAACAGGATATCCTCGCGGATAAACTCCCCCAATACCTGATGTCAAAAGCAGATCTCCTTCCCTAACATCAGCAGAACGGGGAACATTATTGAAAAAAATCTGATTATGTGAACCAGAACCGCTACAAATACCCCGCACCGATGAGCGCGAATCAATTATTGGGATCTGACAGTTAGGATCTGTTAAAAGCAATACTCTTGAATAAGAGTAGTTGGCCTCAATGACCTGACCTACAAGCCCCATATCGGTAATCACCGGCATACCCTCATACACTTCAGCACTTGTTCCCTGATTAACTATCACACGACTTAAATAAGGATCAGGATCAACATCAATGACTTCAGCAAAAAGTCTTTTAGTATTATGACGTGCAGGAGAATTTAGAAGTTTTCTTAATGCCTCATTCTCATACTCAAGATCTTTTAATCTTAAAATATCAGCACGCTGCAAAAAATTCTCTGTAGACAGTTTTTCATTTTCTTTTATAAGGTCAGAATGACTTTTAAACTGTGAAGACACAATCTTACTTACAGAATGAGGTGAATCAGCAAAAACGAGAACAGGATACAGGGCTGATTCTACATAATAACGAAAATCAGCAAGAACTTTTGAACGGACATCCAAGGCCATCACAGAAAGCGCCAAAAAAACAATGATGGCGAACCTTAAATGTACTAAATAATTATCTTGATCAGTTACTTTCAAGTCTATATCCACAAGCTAGAAATCCCCATAAATTATGGGGATTTATATTCAGAAAAAAACAGCACTAATCAAAAATCTCATTATCCTGAGTATCATACATCTCGAGTGCTTTACCGCCACCACGAGCCACACAGGTCAGAGGGTCCTCAGCAATCGTAACTGGGATACCTGTTTCCTCACGGAGAAGCTTATCAAGATTGTGCAACAGGGCACCACCGCCCGACAGCATCATGCCGTTTTGAGCAATATCAGCAGCAAGTTCTGGTGGAGATTTTTCAAGGGCAGTTCTAACAGCCGAAACAATACCCTTTATAGGATCAGACAAAGCCTCAAGAATCTCGTTAGAATTTAAAGTGAAAGAACGAGGAACACCTTCAACAACAGATCTACCGCTAACTTCTAACTCATGCATCTCCTGTTCAGCATAAGCAGAACCAATCTCAATCTTAACCATTTCAGCGGTGGATTCACCAATTTCATAACGTTTAGTATTACGTACGTAATCAATAATAGCCTGATCAAATCGGTTACCACCGATCCGAACAGAACTTGAGTAGACGATACCATTTAAGGAAATAATTGCAACTTCAGTAGTTCCACCACCAATATCCACAATCATTGATCCTTTAGCCTCAGATACTGGCATATCGGCACCAATTGCTGCAGCCATTGGCTCGGTAATCAAAAACACCTCAGAAGCACCGGCGCCTTCTACTGACTCTCTAATCGCTCTGCGCTCCACCTGAGTTGCTCCGCAAGGTACACAGACTAGCACTCTAGGACTTGGTTTAAATGGCATGAAGTGAGAGCCCTGCAATACTTTGGAAATAAAATATTGCAACATTTTTTCCGTATACTGAAAGTCCGCAATCACACCATCCTTCATAGGTCTTATAACTTCAAGATTGTCAGGACTACGACCTAACATGGTCTTAGCAGACTTACCAACCGCATCAACCTTTCTCTGTGCGCCACTATTTCTATCAAGACGTACAGCCACAACAGATGGCTCGTTTAAAACGATACCTTTATTCTTTACATACACTAATGTATTTGCAGTTCCGAGATCTATTGAGAGATCATTTGAGAACATGCTACGCAATTTTTTAAACATTTACTAGGGTCCAACGCCGAAGTTTACAAGTTCACAATAATATTCGACTGCACAATTGACAGTTATGTTGAAGTATAACACAGCACAGCACTATTTTGCAGAGTTTTTTAGTATCAACGGTTTCTGTGTATCCCATATCTAAGTGCATTAAAAAGGCAGATCATCCTCTACGTTATTACCGTCATTGCCATTCACGGTAATAGTCTCTGTCTCATAAATATTTTCATAATTAGGTGCAGCAGGCTGTTTTATACCCTGACTTTGCGTGTTCCCATAAACACTTTCCTGTGACTGAGGCATGATTTTTGTGTGTATATTTGAGGTTTCCTGTATTTCAACATTTTTAGCCGAACCTAACATCTGCATTTCATCTGCTACGATTTCTGTTACGTTTCGTTTTATATTCTGTTTATCTGTATAGGAACGAGTACGTAACTTTCCTTCAATGTAGATCTGAGAACCTTTATGTAACCACTGTTTGGCAATTTCAGCTAACTTTCCCCACATCACAACTCTATGCCACTCGGCAAGTTCTGTTGTTAGTCCGGTATCAATATTACGCCGCATTTCATTGGTTACCATTGAAATATTTACCACTGCCGTACCGGAATTAGTAGTTCTGAATGAAGGCTCATCTCCTAAATTGCCGATAAGAATAACTTTGTTTACACCACGTGCCATAAATAAAATTCCTTATTGAAATGATATAAATTACCATTCAAGTTTACTTCATAATTCTAATGACAAAACAAAAGACTTCACAATACTTACCCAAAAAACGATAAATCCTTATTAACCACTTGATTTTTAACGATTAAAAAAATAAAAGAAATATCACCAATGTTTTAGTAAGAAACTAATTTTAATTAGTTAGATGTGATGGTAACGTTTTGATATTTTACACGTTTAAAAGATACTTTATTTTGAGTGCAATCGAAAAACCAGAGCAAATCGATATTATTAGAAATTGATTTTGGTAATAACCATCAGATATGTGCTTGTAAAAACCTATGGCGTTAATAGAAAAGAAAAACAAACAGCAATAGAAGTGCCGGATTAAGCAAGGTCAGATTTGAAATTTGAAATTACCAAATTTACCCTCTTAAATAGTCTTCTTGCACCCTCTATATTATAGACAGTTTCTATTCAAAACTTGTACAATGTCTTTTTTAGACATGATAAATTACTTACAATTTCTTGAGGAACAAAATTTCCTTTTTTAAACTTTTTAATATATTATTTCAAAAATCATTATTTGACCAATAAAAGAATGGAAAATATCACTGTTCGTGGTGCCAGAACC
>CACYBT010000224.1 GCA_902772715.1 uncultured Succinivibrio sp. | reverse complement strand
GATCCCTGGATCACAAATCTAATAACTGTACTTAACGCAGTTAACTAACTGATTAATTTACATTAATTTTTTCAAAAACTGTTTTTCGGTTTTGTGATATGCTTCACATGGTGTTGTGGCCATAAGCCAGATTCTGACTGTTAAAATTTCAGCATAATGTAGTGTATACTAAAGATAACTATGAAGTTCTTCCGGAATTAGCGCTAAAGGAGATGATGAAAAATTTATGCTCAGATAGGCATTAATTTCTCTTAAGGTGTTGGTTCTGCGTAAAGGCTTAAGTCCAACGGCTTTCATAATCTGACTAATTCCTGTTGCTGTATTGGCAAGCGTATATTGTTCATCTGAGAAATTTCTGATTTGTTCCTGATTTATCTTTCTACTTTCAGTACAATAGGAATTTACATGCAGAAAATACACCTCGTCTTTGATTTTACTTGCAACCACGTAGGCATCATTTAAGGTATTGGAAATAGCGTTGATGCACAATGGTGTACCGGACTCTTTAAGACGGTATTCCATAAGTCTAAACAAAACCAGTGCTAGAAAACATATTAGAACATGACCACGAATATGCTCTGGAGTGTAAACACAAACATCTGCTATACCTATACTATAGCACCATTCATTACAGTATTCATTACATATTGTCTAGAATGCAAAATGGGCATAATTAAAGCATGATGCGGGGTTCAGGTTTTTAAATCAATTTAGGTCAAACGGTCGAAAAAAAATACCTAATAAGCAGAAAAAAGAGCTATCTCAACAAAAAAAATGGATGATTCATTGAATACAGCCACGCAAACCATATTACATGAACATCATCCTTCAGGCCCCAAAACAAGGCCAACAAGTTCTAACTTAAACTATAGTCAGAAAGTAAAACAAAACAGGCTATAATGCAATCAACAATCACAAATTAAGAAAAAACTAACCTGCCTTATTAGCCAGACTTTTAACGCACTCGTTGAAACTACTGACTACATTGCCATACATTTCAATAACCGCATTATGCTGTCCCATAAGATAATTAATCTTTACTAACTCTGCTTGTTTATCCTCGTTATTAGTATTTTTTAAATTATTAATCTTATCAGCCAGTTCATTATTCATGCTTGAAATATCGTTAACACCTTGATTAACAACCTTCATGAAAGCATTACCGCCAATTGCATCCCCACTCATAGAAGCCTCCCAAAAAAAATTAAAATCAAAAACCTAACACCTAGCCTTACACATTTCAGAGGCTGCTTCACAGGCTCTGTTTAAAGCATCCAGCTTTTTGAAAGTTTCCTTATCCACACCTGCATTCATTTTTTTGAAGATATCATCTCGGAGAGCATCTAAAGCCTTACTTAAGTTAAAAAAAACCTGCTCATCTTTCTGCTGATATGCATCCATAATATCAATTTTTTCGATTCCAAAACTCATACTTTCCCCCCTTTTACAGAATTGCTAACATTTGTTCTGCAAATCTTGCAGAAGGGCTGGATTTATCTTTTACTCTGTCATAAAAATAACGAGCCTCAGTTTCATCTTTCTGCAAAACCTTCGATACCGCCTGCATACTCAAAACATCATCATTCTCCTGATCAAGTTCCTGCAAAAGTTCATCACCTTCAGTAAACTCATCAACTACAAGATGCGAATATGCCATACCAATCTTAGCCACAGTCATATCAGGATTATACTCAAGCAAAGCCTCAAAAATCCGACGAGCATAAAGTACATCGCCATACATACAACCGATATAGGCTATCTGGCATAAATTACCAACATCCTCTTTAAGACTATCTTCCATACAATCCCTTACTTAACAAAACAGTAAACTATTCAAAATACCAAACTTCAATTTCTAGCGAAACATGCGGATAAAACTTCACTAAAATTCTATATTCCTTCAACTTCAAGCATAATATAAAATAGTTAAAAATCAAGATTATTTTTTTATTAACTCATTTATATTTCAGAATATTTTTAAAGATTTATTTTATGCTACTTTAGTTCAAGTTCCTTGATTTCGGTTCCCTTAGATAACACTATTTTATGTAGATCTATTTTCTCTATAGTATAGCCATCCGACATTACTCCACCTTCAAAGTAACGACGACCATTTTTCAATGTTATAAAACGCATTGGTTTCATGGTGACACCTACTATGGTTTCATCACCGCCATGCTGACTCGTGACATTCGGCTCAGCACCGACAAAACCAGGATTTAAAATACCATCCGTACCGGCACTGACAGAAACGCCTGATTTATTGTCAAATTGTGCAATAGAAACATATTCTTTAGGATCATAACGGGTAAAGGATAAAGGAATATTAAGTTTTTGACCAGTGAGATAACGAGATTTTTCAATAGAGTTTTCATCTTCTACAGTAGTTCTACCGTTAAAGTAGATCTTGCCTTTTCCCATTACCAATTTAATATCTTTAATACCCTCATTATAGAGTTCGCCTTTAAGAGTTCTTTCAACCTCATCACGATAAGAAATAAAACCGACCAAACGACCCTTATACTTTTTTTCCATTGCTCTAAAAGCATCTGCCTGAACATATCTATCAAACATATAAGCATGTACGGCTATTTTATTGTCCTCTAAATGACGGCCTCTTACCACAAACCCCAAAGCAGCAAAATCGTGTTCAAGATGGATAATTTCATCATCTCGCACATCAACATTCATAACAAGCCTAGTACTTAAATCAGGCAGTATCTCACTTAATCTTGCATAGACTTTTGGAGACTCAACATCACCTTTGATTTCAATGGTATTGGTGTTCTCATTTAAGTTAATTTCAAGTGCACCAAAATCATTTTCTTCAAGTGTTTTAGTAAGAACTTTCATATCATTATAACTTGAAGGTTCCCTAAAAAAAGAAGGGCCAAACATCAAAGCGCCAAGCAACAGCAAAAAGACAAGACCTAAAGAAATAGTCTGCAGATAAACTTTTAGGTTCTTTAGTCTGCCAACAGTATTATCCTCGACCTGTTGACTCTCCTCGGACTCTTTGTTTTCCTGTTGTTCAAGATCCTTATTTTCATTCTCTGCTTCAGCATTCTCCTCTTCTTTAGGTTCAGAAGCTGTTTCTTCAGGTGTAACCACTGTAGAGAAAGCTGGTTCAGCCCATGGTCCATGAATATCTGCCTTTCGGAACGAAAAAATAGAATCGCCTATCTGCAAGAATTTGCCGGACTCAAAAAATATTGTCGAGGGTTCAACATTTTCCCCCTGATATTTACCGGCAATGAAGAGTTCTACCTTAACACCCTCTCCTGAAACCTCTAACACGCAGGATTTATCTGCCATCTGACGATCGGCAAAAATAAGGTCACAATCGGTACCGGAACCTACAAGGTATCTTCCTGGTTTAAGGTCAAATACCAAACCATTATGAGGTCCGGAAAAAACTCTAAAACTTAAATCGTCAGCCATTTAAAACTCACTTGGTTGAAGAACTTGGCAAACTAATTGTAGAACGACTCGAACTGCATCCTGAACTTTCACGCTGTTTGGCTGGTCTATGCAAATAATTAGCCTGAGTAGGACTCATTTCAAACTCAGGATTATCCAAGTGTGAAGGCAGACTCTGTACATCCTCTAAACTCACAATTTTCGGAGTAATAAGAATAAGACGCTCACGTCGATAAGCATTATTGTTATCAGAGCCAAAAACCTTACCGACTACAGGTACATTTCTCAATCCAGGGACACCAGAATTTCCCTCCTGTTTATATTCAACATAGTAACCACCTAAAAGCAGACTTTGACCTTCACGAACCAAAGCTCTGGTATTAATCGTAGTTTGCTTGATTGGAGGTACAGTGTCAGGGTCTGAACTGTTGGAAAGAGAATCGCTACTATCTTGATTACTCTGTACCTTAACTACCATGGAAATAGCAGGAATACCTGTTTTCTTATCATCAATAATATGAGGCGTAACCTGCAGGATGGTACCAGACTCTACTTTAAAGAGATCAACATCTTGATACCCCGAAACCTTGACATACCGTGTAGTGGTATCTTCAAGTGTAGCCTCAATATTATCCATGGTTAAAACCGAAGGACGTCCTAAAGTTCTAGCCTTAGAGTCAGACTCTAAGAGATTAATCTGAGCCATAAATAAAGAGGCACTGGATTTAAAGAGTGTAGAGAAAACACCGCCGTCGTTAGTATTGGAAATAAGATTTGGCGAACCGGACCAAGACAGATTATTTGAGTTACCTACACCTGCACCAAAACTCCATTTGCCAGCAGTTCTAGAGCCTTGCCATGCTACACCTAGTTCCTTGGCGGCCGAAATATCAACATCCACAATAGCAGCATGCAGCTCTACAAGTTTGACGGGCTGGTCTAGCTCCTGAATGACCTTTTTATAGTAAGGAATTTTATAGGCCGAATCATTGATGACCACTGCATTTAAACGTGAATCTGCAGTAATTGAAATTCTACTCTGCTGTCCTGAATCTTGGGACATATTTGAAACGGAAGTGTTGTTATTTGATTTATCATTTGCCTTGTCTTTACCTTGAGCAGCAAGACCTGTTCCTCTTAATTTATCAATAGTGGCTGACGGGGTAGTCGACTGAATGCTTCCCCCCTTTGAATCACCTGTAACCATTTTGTTGAGGATACTGGCTACACCAGGAATAATAATAGTCTTGTTGGTGGATTTAACCTCGGTATCGTCTGCTTTTGCATGTTTTAGCTTAAACACGGTCATAACCGGTTTATAAAGAACAGAATTGTCAACCGAAGCCATGATATCTGACAACGAATCAATAAGTGGCTGAGGCCCTTGCAAAGTCAGCATATTGCCTTTTAAAGTAATAGGAAGTTCTACAGGAACCATTCCACTTTTTTTGCAGGCATCAAGCAGATTTGCTGCCTCCTCAGGGGAACCGGTGTTGACAATTTTCTGTTTCCACTCACTTTCATGGTAAAAATTAATGGTCTTATCTAAGGTATAATACCTAACGCCAAAGGCCGCTCTTAGACCATCTAAAAAAACATTAGGATTGATATTCTCGAAACGTCCGCTCATTTCTCCTGAAATTTTATTCGAAATAACGGTGCCCATTCCCATGCTACGTCCAAAATCATTTAATGTATCCTTGACGTTTTCTCCTGCAGAATAATGCGAATATGTACCACTAAAGTTGTAGGCACTAGCAGAGCAAGCACATATACCTATAATAAAAG
>CACYBT010000223.1 GCA_902772715.1 uncultured Succinivibrio sp. | reverse complement strand
TTAGTCCAAAGAAAAAATCTAGATGCCAGTAGGCTCTGCGGAATTCTCCATCAGTAATGACATGATATCCTAGTTTTTTGATGCGCTAGATATGTTTGACAATTTCGTTATTTTTACATAAAAACAATTCCGATGGAGAAATTTTCCCCGCCTTATAAAGCGCGCGTGCGTTTTTAATGGCGGCAGGTCTTAAAAAACTTCCAACATAATCATAACGAAAGGGAATATGTAAGGTCATTTGGGATCCTTAGGCTCGTAGCAGAAAAAAGTTATAACTCAATAAAACTGCGGTTGTTTTTATCATAATGCTTTTTTGGTGATCTGCCTAATACTCATATTTTATGGGTGATTATAGCTTTTTTCTATAAACGACCTGAAGTACAAAATGCGTAATTTAATAGGCTAATTTTTTCTAGAAAAAAAGAGTCTTAGGCTGAGGAGAGAAGATACAGCTCCAAAGCAGGCTTTTCCCCTGTTTTTTTCTGCATATTATTAAGGATAGATGCCCGAGGGGCAAACTGACTTTTTATTTTTTTATTTGAAGAGTGGCGCTTTTTTTGATATTTGTAACTAAGACTAGATGCACGTCCAGATTAAAAGTAAAATGTGGATGTGTAGTGACACATTTAGCATAGGCATGCTGCAAACTGACAAGGGTGATTAAGGTCTGAGTCTTCTGGCAGTGTTGGGTGTGGCTTTCGGCATTTCTTGTGACAATCCATAGGTAACCGGGGTATGAGTGAACAAAGTAGTCTTGATGAAGTTGTGGAAATGAGACTTTTGGGGGAACACCTGAGAGTCCGCTGTGAGGCTAAAAGCAAAAAGGAAGTAGAGGAGGCGATTTTAAAACTGCAAAATAAATCCGCCGCTATTCTCAGAGCCAATCCTTCCCTTACTCCACTGCAGGTGGCGCTGATGATTGCCCTTGAAAACGAACGCTATGAGGTTTTGTCAAAGGATGTTAATTCTCCTTTTTTAAAACAGGCTCAAAAAAAGATGCAGAAAAGCCTTTATCTAATAGAGAGGACACTTAAGGAAAATCATGGGTGAATATCATCTTTTTAAGGAACAGCGACGGAAATTAAGACAAATGATTTTGACCAAGCGTCGGGAAATTTCTGATGAAACGGCTTATGAATCAGGTCTTAGAATTGCAGAGTATCTTAAGGCGCACTCCTTCTTTGCCAAAAGGAGGGTAGTGGGTTCTTATCTTAGTACAAGAGGAGAGATTTCCACAGCTCCCATAAACGATTATCTCATGTCATATCATGATCTGGCGCTACCCTATATAGATGTACATATCAAGGGGCAGATGAATTTTTATGCCTATAAGATGGGGGATCCGCTTTATGAGAATCGGTTTCATATTCTCGAACCTGATAATAAAGCCGAGAACTATATTATGCCAGATGCCATCGATGCGATGCTGGTTCCCCTGGTAGCCTTTGATAAGAAAGGCAACCGCCTCGGTATGGGAGGAGGCTACTATGACCGAATTTTAAAGAAAGTATCGGTGCAGTGCCTTATTGTCGGGGTCGCCTATGATATGCAGTATCTTGACAAGATCCCCATTGAAGGCTGGGATATGCCCCTAGATGAGGTTATTACGCCGACACGGCATTATATATTCAATAATGATACTCATGAACAATAAATATGTCTTTATGCTAGAATGCTAAAGTTTGTCTCAATAATTAGAGTTTATAATTACGGTAAAGTGGTGTTGTGTAAATAAGGTTTATGGAAGAAAACAAGCAAGAGCAGCCTTTAGGTGCTGATACTGAAAAACTGCAGAAAATCCTGGCCAGAGCCGGACTTGGTTCAAGAAGATTGCTGGAAAGACTCATTGAAGAGGGCCGGATAAGCGTGAATGGTACCAAGGCACAGTTAGGGGATCGCTTTAATCCTCAGAAAATTGTCGTGCGCATTGACGGCAAGGTCGTGTACACCAAGGATGATTTTCATGATGAATGTCGAGTCCTGATGTACCATAAGCCGGAAGGTGAAGTGTCCACCTTAGATGATCCTGAAGACCGACCTACGGTTTTTGATCATCTGCCCAAGCCGGAACACGGCCGCTTTATCTACATCGGACGTCTTGATATCAACACGCAGGGACTTTTGCTGTTTACCACTGACGGTGCCCTTGCCAATGCTCTGATGCATCCTTCCTATGAGGTTGAAAGAGTGTATGCAGTACGCATCTATGGCGAGATGACCGATGAAATTCTAAGTACTTTAAAGACAGGTGTAACCTTAGAGGATGGACCGGCTCACTTTGAGAAGATCACCTACGAAGGAGGTGAAGGACGCAATGCCTGGTATCATGTGACCTTAAAGGAAGGCAAAAAAAGGGAAGTACGCCGCCTCTTTGAAGCGGTAGGACTGACGGTAAGCAGGCTTATCCGTATAAGTTACGCCGGTATCAAACTTGATCCCAAACTTAAAACAGGTGAATTTCGTGAACTGTCTTTTGATGAAATCAATACGCTGCGACGTGCTGTAGGTTTTAAAGAAATTGCACTTGTCCATAATTTTGAAAAAATTAAGCCGCAGCGCACCGCCTCCAAAAAATCGCCAAATCTTCCTGAGAAACAGGAAGGAATGCGTCCTGACAAGCTTTTGAAAAATACCGGCAGGGGCAGAAGATCTTCAAAGGAAGGGAGTGCTTCTGTTCAAGGCAAGGGTTTAAAAAAGGGTGGTCACTCTCTAGGAGGAGGGTTTAAAAAAAGAGTCACTCCCCGCGGCGCAAGCAGGAATACCAAGTGATCAGGTAGGCCTCAGTAAAGTTTAT
>CACYBT010000222.1 GCA_902772715.1 uncultured Succinivibrio sp. | reverse complement strand
GAGCAAAAAAGCGTAGTTATCAGGCAGATCATCTAAATCAATTGAAAGGCTATCATTTAAGACTAAATCATAAAGACCTAAACAGTTGGCACTGCAACAGATAATAAACTGGAGCCTATTTTTATCGCTTTGAACCTCTTTTAATTGTTTTACCTTTCCTATTGCTGGGGCAACATCCTCATCATGTTTTAAAAATCTGAAATATGCTCTCTGTTTTATGGCAAAATCAGGACATTGCATGGTGTCATCAACAACTTCACAAGCCACATTAACTGCTCTATCATTAAGTACGGCCTGCTCTACAGAACGATCTGCAGTTCCGTAAATTTTTAGAAGAGTCTTAAAAAAAGTTATTGGTTCCCAATGTTTTTTCATTGATTGAACCAAATCATATACCTGTACTGATAATTCCTGTTCTTTAGCCATTTTTTATTTTTATCCAAAATTATTTAGAAAAATAATAAACACCGTATATCCAAGAGTACAACAAAAAAATAGGTGTTATCTTATCTCTATAGTTCATAAACATTCCAAATTTTGAGCATTATTAAAAAATTTTATTAATTATTGTAAACAAGTAGATTCGTCTTTAACTTTGTTTTTTTAGCTCTCGATAAACAGACATTCTTGAAACACCTAAATCCTTTGCGATTCTGGTCATAGGAATTCCTGCAGCATGTTTCTCATGACAGATTTTCTTCTTCTCATCTGTCATTACTACAGGTCGTCCTGTCTTGTAGTTTCCCCTGGCTTTTGCAGCTGCAATTCCTTCTAGGACTCTGTTTCTTATAAGTGTAGCCTCGAATTCACCAACTGCACCGATAACCTGCAGCATCAATTTAGCAGTTGGATTGCTGTCATCATTGGAGAATTCAAGGTGTTGCTGAACAAAATGGATGGTGCATCCTTTATCGGTAACTTCTTTTACAATATCCAATAAGTCTCTTAGGTTTCTTGCTAATCTGTCCATGGAATGAACGTAGATGTGGTCGCCCTCCCTTACGTATCCTAACATTTCTTTTAATGCTGGACGTTCTCTAGTTCGACCACTGATTTTTTCTTCAAATATTTTATCAAAGGTCATACCGTCAAGTTGACGGTCAGTATTCTGAATTAAGGTTGACACTCTGATGTATGCAACCCGTTGAAAATTGCTCATTCTAAATTATGTACCAAAAGGAGATGTATGTAATATTTTTATGACATTTTAGCAAAAGTGAACCTTTTGAAATGAGAAAGGGGTAGGATTTTTGAGAATACCAAAAACTATAAATTTTGTGGCGTTGAAAATGGAAATTTCCCTTTTCAACTGAAGACATCAATTATGTTTTGCATAACGGCTGTGAACTGAGAACATCAACCTTAAGTGTTTTTTAGCAAAACCTTTCCTGCCCATAAGATTATTAAAAAACCTTTTAGGTAAAAATTAACGATCTTTGTGCAAATCTATCTGATAGATGTCACCATTTGTATGTTTTTTTCAAACACAGCGACATATAATTGCTAGAATACTCTTATGCTACCTGCATCTTTGACTTTTCATCACCTATATAAATACAGTGTTTTGATTCAAAAGAACAACCACATAAAAATAAAAACAAACTGATAACACCTTTTATTTGCGATAGTTAAGACAACTAATTGTTTAGTGTTCACTTTTTGACGGCAGAGCCCCTAAAACTGCCATATAACTAAGCCCTACAGAGGTTGTTCCTTAAGAGATCGCATGATAAGACTTAAGGCTCAGCATCATTTGAGAGCGAAAACATGAATATTCAAAAAGAAAATACAGTCCAATCAAAAATCGCTTATACTTTCTTCCTTGCTCTCATAGGGTATGTCAGTACAATGAGTCCTGCCAAGTCCTGGGTGGGAATTGACGACGTTCCCCCATCTTTGCCGGGTGGAGCCGAATATTTCAGCAATAGCGGAAGTTTTAACATCAGTCAGAATGTCACTTCTAATAATTTTGAAAATTCCCTCGCCGGAGGCTATGCTGACGATGGCTCAGAAGTTCAAGGCTGCAGTATTGCCAATACTGCAACCATAAATGGCAATGGCATACTCAATTTATACGGAGGTTATGCTTATTACACCTCGAATATAGCCTCAAATAATACTGTTACCAGTACTGGCATCTTAAACGGGATAAGCTCTATTCATGGTGGTTATGTTAACGCGATTAGTAATGCTACCGCCTCGGGGAATACGGTAAAACTTAAAGGAACAGTAGGCGCAACAATGGTTTTTGGCGGTGAAGCAAATACTGCCACGGGTATAGCCACCGCCAGCAATAACGAAGTATCTATTAGCAGCGGAACTTATGGAGGCGATATCTATGGCGGTAAGGCTAATGACACCTCTGATAATGCTGATGCAACTGCCGAGAATAATAAAATGTATCTTAGCGGTGGAAATTTATAGTGGCATAATTGCCGGAGGTGATGTTTTTTCACATAATGGTGGGACAAACCGCCATTACCAAGCCGCAAACAATGAAGTACATATTTCTGGCGCAGGAACATATAGTAACCAAATCTATGGCGGTCACGGACAGGCAAATAATGGTCTTTTTTCCATCAACCATAACAAAGTATACCTTGAAGGAACAAGCACCTTCGGCAATAGTGTCAATATTTATGGTGGTTTTATATCGTCTGCTTCTGGTTCAGGAATGGCAAACAATAATGAGGTATATATAAAATCTGGAACCTATAAGGGCACCATTTACGGCGGTTATGTCTCGACTCCCAATGGATCAGCGACAGCCAACCATAATAAAATTTATGTCTACGGAAATGCCGATCTGAGTTCAGCAACGCTTGCAGGTTACAGCACTGGCGCTGCTCATAGCGGTAATACTCTCTACTTTGGTTATAATGGCAGCGCCTGGACTCCAGACAACTATACAATCGCCAGTGTTACCAATTTCGATCACATAGAGTTTAATGCTGCCAAATGGGGGGAGACCATTACCATAACCAATCTTCAGGTTACTGAAGATGTAAGTGTTGATGCCTCAAATTTGGCTTTCACTGCAGAGGTGCCTCCAAAGGTTGGCGACTCATATGACATGCTGAAAGTAACTAACATTCAGAACAATGGTTTAGCCTTAAAAGACGGTTCTACCTCTGTCACCTCGACATACACAATTGGAACAACTGTTCAGGGAACGGGCACTGTGAGCATAAGCAAAACAAATGGTAACAGTAAATACAATAAAGTAACCTATACCATCGCCACCTCACAAAGCAGTATTCCAGAGGAGGAGCAGCAGCCGGCAGATAGCAAAGCATCAGAAACAGCAATTAGCAGTCTTCCAACATACAGTGCCCAACCACAGACTCATGGTGTAGCCATGGCAGCGTCTGCAACAACTAGTGCTCTTACCCAGGGAAGTGATACCTCCTCGATGGCGCTTTATAATCTTTCTACTTCACGCTTAAAAGGAGTACAGACCTTTTCAGCAGTGGGTGGTGCTGCTTCAAGAGTAGAAACAGGATCGCATATAACCGTAAAGACGCTTAATTTCTCGGTGGGTGTAGGAAATAATACTGAAACCGATTATGGTTTGCTCACCTATGGTATAGCATTTGAAGCCGGATTTGGCACCTTCATCAACTCATACAATGCAGGTACCGCAGATCCTTATATTAGCAAAAAAGGACAGGTTAACTACCATGGAGGAACATTGGTTGGCAACTTTACCTTTAATAATCTCTATCACATCAATGCCGTATTTAGGATAGGTAATGCCAGAACAGAACTTAACAACGGTCTTTATGATGCATCTACAAGACAAACATATGGGATTAAACAAAGTTCCATGTACACTGGTCTTGAACTTGGTGGCGGAAAAATCTTTAAATTTGATGAAGACAACAGTATTGATCTTTATACCAAATATTATTATCTGCATCAGGGCAGCGATGACTTTTATGCTGGTGGCAATTACCATGTTCACGCCGTAACGAGCCAAAGAATAAAACTTGCAGGACGCTATCAGCATGACTTCTCTGCTAGAACAACAATCTATGCCGGACTTGGTGGTGAATACGAGTTTGACGGCAAAGCAAAGGTAAGTCTTGATTACGGAGTGCAAGCAAAATCCACAGACATCGACGGTTTCAGAGGCTTTGCCGAAATTGGGATGATTATACGACCTAAGGAACAGTCTGGATTTTGTCTTGACTTTGATATTAAAGGCCGCCATAGCTCAAGATACAGAGAGATCATGGCAAAAATGGAAATAAAATACCTGTTTTAATTTCAGAAACGAATTTTACTAAATAAAAAAACAGGTAAAAGGTCAGAATTAAAATTTCG
>CACYBT010000221.1 GCA_902772715.1 uncultured Succinivibrio sp. | reverse complement strand
TCACCATTAAATTCAAAGGCAGAATCTTCAAATAATTGATTTAGGAAGTTTTGATTTGATAATGTTGCGACAACAAATAAGTGTTTACCCATAAGCAAATCACGATTTCTCAAGTATTCATAATTACCAATAAATATGCTCTCATTGGTTACGACGTTACCTGTAGATTTACCAGATCTTGCCATCATGCTAAACAATGTATTCAATTCACTCTCGCTAGGTTTAGGCGGCAAGAGAATAGCTGTCTCTGAATAATCAGCATATTTTGTAAATGGAAAAGAAGCTCCAGCAAAGTACGATAAATTTGGTAACTTAGAAAAATGAACAGAGTCTGATAAATCAATATATGAAGAATCATCAATAACACTCTTAATATTTTTATCATTTAATACTGAACATGATGCTTTAGGTTTGAGTCTTAAATCGAAATATAGATTTAGCTCATTTTCTCCCCAGATCATAGATGGATCTATCAAAATATGTTTGTTTGTTTCTCTGACGTTTCCACCAGATAAACGCCATATATTCTCAAGTAATCCCTTCTTATTAACAGGTAGTTTAAAATAATTTTCTGAAATCTTGACATTAAGACCTGAGTTTACTTCATCCAACTCTTTTAGCGAAGGAAACTCATATGAAATATATAAATCTCCCTGTCTGTCATATAACTGAAAGATATCAGGGGAGACTCTGAAATTCAAAATAGTTGCACTATGCCAAAAACCGCTTGTTAAAAGGGTTTGGTCTTTTTTTAATAATTCTGTGAGATATACTTTACGATCTGTTGGAATCCAATTTTTAGCATCGTAAGGGGCACTCCTAGGAATACTTCTAGGCTGTATAGGAAAATATGAGACATCAATCAAATCTGTAATGCCGTCATATTGAGGTTCTATTAGCTGATATATGGCTCTAACAAAATCTTCTTCATTTTTTGCCACAATATAAATATTTTTATAAGGGCGATAATAAATATTATTTTTTATGTAAATACCTGGCTCTTCAGGTAATTCCATACCTGCTACAATTTCTTTTGGGTGACCAAAAATAATTGAATGTTCCTGAGGTATAGTGTCAATATGTACCTTAAAATTTACCCCTGCATGCTCTGCCTTTGTACCAAAATATGATGACAGCATGGATGCGGCACGAATAATATCTTTTCCATAATTTTTACTTATTACATAATGAACTGTTTTTTGGTCATAATCATACTTATCAAAAAAAGGTAAAGGGAAAACCGTTAAATCAGACTCTACAGCAAGCATATTGCCAGAGACTGCAAGAAAACTATCTTTACCAATAAAGATCCCTTTTTTATTGTCAGATTCAACCTTACAATCTTTCGGTTCTTCATCAGTTAGTTCAAATGAAATAGTATTTTCTTGAGATAAGTATTCGGCAGGCACGGACAATTCGTAATCCGTTTCATCAATACTAGACAATAGTAAAACACCTAAATCCTGGCCATTAATTTTTACACCAAGATGTGGAGTTTTTTCAGCCATTTCCGGAATCATACTTATAATGAGTTCCAGTTTGGCATTGGTAATAATTTTATCTGTAGGTAGGGTAAAGCTGATTCCTGTTTCCTTCTGACCTACAAACATTGTAAGTCCCTGATTCCATCCTAGTTTTTCAAATGTAAGTTTGGTGTTATAAACAGTAAAAGGAGTCTCCTTTTCCTGTACTGCATAATTTTCGTTTATCTCAATATCTGAAAAATAGGTTGCATCCTCTTCTGGAGCCTTATCATTTAACAGTATATCTTGCAATGCCTGCGGCATGGAGTCCTGTTGTTTGGTTTCAGCAGCAGTTACTGAAAATAGAGATCCCATTAACAACGATAACAAAAATACACTTATATGCTTATTCATTGTGACCTACCACTTGTACATGGATATCATCTTTACGTCTATGTTTAAAGAAGGAATCTTTAATACACAACAGAATAATGAATAAAGATCGGAATGGGTTATCTGGTTTATACTCAGGACGCACCCAAGTATCAGCTCTTGAAAAGAGTAATCTTACAAACTCACGTCTTGAATCTAAGTCCAAATCTTTAAACATGGTACGAATATAAGATTCATTTTCATTCTTTCCTGTAATACGTTCCACAGGAACACAGAATGTCTTATAATCGGTTGAAATTTCAATATATTTTATTGGATCTTTTACTATATCGATTTCACCATTTACAAAATTATCAAAGCGACATCCACTCATGGATAAATCTCTCATCATGGTTCTAGAACATATTCCACTTTCTTGATAAACGTTAATTGGTGTTTCAAGATACAATCTGACCATTTTTCTTTTATTGGCTGTTTCTCTACCCACGCACACTGCTGCAATTAAAAGCACTAGATTAAAACAGATCCAAAATATATTCAGTAATGTAGCATCTAATCTTGCATCAAAAAATTCTGGAAATTGAAGTTTTACAAGACCGAAAATACCTGAAAAAATCAGAAGCGCTATAGTAACAAGATGTGGTCTTACCGATGTCGCATCAAAATATGACTTATCAACCGTATCACCCTTATCCGTAACATTAAATGCTCCATGATGAGGAGAGAATAGCGTAACTATAGTTGGTATTATGAGATGGAATGACAAAATATAATCATATATCTGTCCAAAAAAACTATATCTGCTGCTTCCATACAGTCTAGAGTTTGCAAAAATCGACATTATTAAATGAGGAATAGCATATGCAAGCAGTAATTCAAATGAACCGTGTACAATAGAAATACCAAAAAGAGGGTACAATATTGGTGTAAACAAAAAGATAGTCACTGGAATTGAAAAAAAGAAATACAAAGTTGCAGACAAATAACAAAGTCTTTGTGCAAAATTCAATCCCCTTCCCAGCAATGGATTATCCAGTCTGAAAATCTGAATCATTCCACGGGCCCAACGGTTTCTTTGTTGCAGATGCAAAACGAGTCTTTCTGTAGCAAGACCACCTGACAAAATATGGTCAAGAAATGCTGTATTCCACCCTTTTCTCTGTAATCTAAGTGCAGTATGCGAGTCTTCGGTCACTGTTTCGACAGCAAACCCACCTATCTCATCTAATGCAGATCTGCGAATTACAGCACATGAACCACAGAAGAAGGCTGCATTCCAATTGTCATTTCCTCTCTGTATCGGTCCGTAAAATAGCTCATTTTCAGCAGGGATATCTCTGCCCAAATACAGATTTCTTTGAATAGGATCAGGAGAATAAAAATGGTGTGGTGTCTGTATCAAGGCTAAATTTTTGTCTTTTAAAAATGCTCCTACAGTTGCTTGCAGGAAAATTTTTGTCGTAATATGGTC
>CACYBT010000220.1 GCA_902772715.1 uncultured Succinivibrio sp. | reverse complement strand
GCTCCTGATATCTTTCTTCTCTGCCACCTTTAGGTTGTTTCTTCTGCACTCCATTGAAAAGGTGCTCTTTAGCGTCATCATCTTTCCAGTTCTTTGCAATTTCATCCCTTTCTTTAAGTCTTTCTCTGCTTGAAGTCAGGATGTATTTACTGCCTTTTATTAGTTTAACCCCCTTTTCATCGGCTTTTTCTTCCATTTCTTTCTGAATTTCAATCCGAGTTGGTGTAATAACCTTATCATTTAGGGTTTTGACCATGTGAAAGTGGTCATAAATCTGTTTTATGTTGGGGTTAAACTCCTTTAAGGCTTCATAGAAGTCTGCATTCATATCACAGGCAAGGGCTTCTACCCCATTTAGCCATTCCTGACCCACGTATCTGGCAAAATCTCTAATGGCTTGGAGCAATGGTCGCAGCGATAACATGTTCAGGATTTACTTGAAGATTTGCAGATAAAATTGTACTCATTCATATGAGTCTTTTGGTTGGTTATTTTTTTGTCGAAATAACTTTATCAAAAGACTCAATTTTTTCAAGTTTATCTTTTACCTTAAAATGTCAAATCCCACACTTTTTTTCCTTAGACCCAAATTACTGAGGAATTTGGTAATGTTGAGTAGAGGCACTTTAAAATAATTTTGACTGTAAAAAATAGCTTTACGCCCTAAATTAGATCCAAAATAGTTTCTCAAAGCGATTGCTACGCAAAATTGCAATCTGTAATGAACAACATCGGCAACAATTATGTTGCACTTAACTCTTGCCAATAAAAGCGCTGTCAAATCTACAGAATACCGTCGCAATCCAAACGCACCAAAGAACAGGCATGATTGAAGATGTCATTGAAGTTGGCCGTAAAATTACCCATAAAAGCATTTAAAGACAGCAACAGCACAAAGATACCTACAATCATAGTAATGGCAAAGCCTAATGAGAACACATTCAACTGAGGAGCAGCCTTGGTCATAACCCCCAAGGTAAAATTGACAACCAGCATGGTACAGATGGCACTTAAAGCCATGGTCAACCCGGCATTGAACATAATTGCAGTAAAGAAAAGCAGATCATAAAGGCTCATCCTTGGAATAAAATTCCCCATCGGTAACGAGGTAAAACTCTCCATGATAAGTCGAAGGAAGATGAGATGACCATTAACGGAGAAAAATACGAGAGTACACAGAACCGTAAAAAACTGACCTACCACTGGAGTATTGGTACCTGATACCGGATCAACAAGGGAAGCAAAACCAAGACCAGTCTGCATGGCAATGGTCTGACCGGCTAGAATAAAACATTGTGAAATAAACAGTGTAGCATATCCTAAGGCAAGTCCAATCAGTACCTCCTTGATAGTTACCATAAATCCATAGAGACTGAACGGATTGGCATCCTGCTTGAGATCGGGAATACTTGGCAGAATACATACAGAGATAGATATGGCAATCAATGCCTTGCAGAGAGTAGGAATACTGCGGGAGGAGAGCGTAAACATACTTGCTAAAAAAGCACTGATCCTACACATTGGCCACACCAACTGCGCAAGAGCGTTTAACGTAACTGGTTCTATTACATCCATCAGCCAATACTCTGCGGAATAGTATCAATAATCATTCTAAAAAATGACATCAGTTTTTCAAGTCCCCAATGAGAGCCGACAATAAGCGCTCCCACGGTCACTACAAGGCGGGGCAGAAAGGATAAAGTCTGTTCATTAATTGAAGTGGCAGCCTGAAAGATGGCCACCACAAGACCAACGCACAATGACGGGAGAATGGAGGCACTTACCAAAAGCGCGACCAATCCCAACGCCTCACGTACAATATCAACAAAAACCTCTGGCTCCATAGGTTATCCCCCATTCACACCGATCCCAAAACTTGACATCAGTGTTCCCATAATCAGTGACCAGCCATCCACTAGCACAAACAGCATCAGCTTAAACGGCAGTGAGACGATCATCGGCGAGAGCATCATCATACCCATCGCCATAAGAATGGAGGCAACTACAAGATCGATAATGAGAAACGGCAGAAACAGCATAAAGCCAATCTGAAAAGCGGTTTTCAGTTCCGATATGATAAAGGCAGGGATAACCACACGCATCGGCACATCTTCTAATTTGTCGATTTTAATATTGGCATATTCGGCAAATGAATTAAGATCATGCATGCGGGTCTGTGCCAGCATAAACTTATGAAAGGGTTTTTGTGCCTGAGCAAAAGCCTCTCGCGCTTCAAGCTTATCTTCCATATAAGGCTCAATGGCAGTCGTATAGACATCATCAAACACTGGAGTCATCACGAAAATAGTCATAAACAGGCCAAGACCGATGATGATCTGATTAGACGGTGCCGACTGCAGACCAATGGCCTGACGCAGGATACTGATGACAATCACGATACGGGTAAAGGAAGTCATCATCACCAGAATGGATGGAATAAAGGAAAACAATGCCATCAGCAGGATAACCTGCATATTGAGAGCATAATCTGAAGTACCGTCAGGATTTACCTTAACTGTAAAGGCGGAAATATCAAGATTATTTACGGCGCCCATCGCCTTTGGCATGAACAAAAGCAACACAAACAGTCCCAAAAACAAAAGACTTCCTAAGATAAACAGTTTTCTAAATCTTAAAAAATCCGAGACCAAAGCACGGGTTAAAGTAAAATAGCGATGTGACTCTCTCATAGAATTACGCATGCCCTGATCCCTCAGCCTTATCCTCAACTGTTTCCTGTTCTTTTACTAAAGGTGACTGCATTATCTTTTCGAACTCAAGTTTTGGATCTTCTAGCGAACAAAGATAGGTGATATTGGTCTGGGTAACCCCTAAAAGCATTTTTTTACTGCCGGCTCTAATCATCACTACCCGTTGCTTAGGTCCGACATAAAGCTGATTTTCAATTGCCAAACTCCCCCTGTTTACTTTAACAAAACGGCTCTTCTTAATAAGATAGGCCATGAGGAAGATAACCATAATAATTGCAAAGGTGGAAATGAACCAGGAGAAAATGGCAGTAGTATCCAAAACCGGTCCGTGGGAAACAGCATTCTGCTCCTTATCTGATGCCAAGGTTATGCTTGAAAGAAAAACGAGAATAACCCCCAAAATATACTGTAGACGCATGGCATTGACCTATGTCTTTTGCAAGAAAAACTACTGCAGTTTCTTGATACGCTCAACCTGACTTATCACGTCGGTCAAGCGAATACCGAATTTATCGTTAACCACCACGACCTCTCCGTGGGCAATCAGTGTGCCGTTAACCAGCACATCCAATGGTTCTCCTGCCATACGCTCAAGCTCAATCACAGAGCCCTGATTCAACTGCAGAAGATTACGAATGGAAATTTTGGCATGTCCAACTTCCATGGTAATGGTTACAGGAATATCCAGAATCGAATCAAGCTTTTTTCGTTCTTCAACCGACAGTGGAGCCTTGTTTTTATTATTTTCCTCAAACTCTTCAATAGGAGCTGCTACCGCGCTCTCAAAACCTGCCTCTTCCTGTGCTCCAAGAGCCGCAGCCCACTCGTCGGCTAATTTCTGATCGTCTGACATACATTACACCTTATCAGTCTTTTATCGTTTTTTATGAAATTTTCTTTAATCTTATATCTGAAATCACATCCTAAAAAAGGTTAGTCATCATCAAAGTCTTCAAGTTCCTCATCATCCTGCAGACTGATGCCGTTACCCTTGATAAAGGAGAGTTCATTCTTATTAATCTTAGGACGCTCGAGGATATCGGAAATCTTAATAGCAAGTTTTTCCTTGCTCTGTCCTAGTTTTGCGTGATAGGACGGTAAATCCTCCACATACACAAGAAGATTTTCCGGAATATTGACATTGAGAATATCTCCCGGCTTAAAATCCATGACATCCTTTAAGGAGACCAGAGTATCAAGCAGTTTGACACGCAGATCCACATTGACATCCATCACCTCTTCTCTAAGTGCCTTGTTCCAGCGCACATCCGTATCGCCCTTGTCCGCAGACTGCACACCGGCATCGAGAAGTTCACGGATAGGCTCAATCATGGAATAAGGAAAACAGATATGCAGATCACCACCGCCACCATCCAGATCGACATGAAACTGATTAACCACCAGCACCTCGGATGGAGAAACTATATTAGCCATCGAAGGATTCACTTCAGAGTCTAGGTATTCAAACTCCACATCCATCACCGGGGCCCAGGCCTCCTTGTAGTCAGCAAAAACCATCTTTAACAGTTTCTGAATGATACGGCGCTCGGTAGGAGTAAATTCACGACCTTCAATCTTGGTACGAAAACGGCCCTCACCGCCAAAGAAGTTTTCCACAAGGATAAACACCAGACGGGCTTCCAAGGTTATAAGGGCGGTACCTTTTAGAGGACGGAAGCGCACCATGTTTAAAGAGGTTGGCACAAACAGAGTCTGTGTGTATTCGCCAAACTTCATCATGTTCACACCAGTCCACGTTACTTCCGCAGAATGGCGCATCATGTTAAAGAGACTGATACGCATGTGACGGGCAAAACGCTCATCCACAAGTTCAAGAGTTGGCATACGGCCACGGACAATTCGTTCCTGGGAGCCAAAATCAAAACTCTTTATGCCAGAGTCATCCTGCGGTTTTTCCTCTTCGACCTCATCTGCCCCGTGCAACAGAGCATCAATCTCGTCCTGAGTCAGAAATTCAGTCATGCCTGCACCCCATTACTGCACCACAAAGTCAGTAAACAAGATCTGATCAATCACTGGAGTCTTGGCAACCTCAGACATTTTGGCGCGCACGGTATCCAAGAGTTCACGCTTTAAACGCTGTCTTCCGGATGGCAGGAGCAGTGATTCAAAGGCCTGTGTAGACAGTTTTTCAAAAATAACACTGTTGATAAGTGTTAGATGCTTTCTGGCAAGAGCCTCACTATCCTCACCTACAACCACTAGTACCACTTCCACCTGGCCTGCATGTAATTTGCGGCCACTTTTCATATTGAACACAAACTTGTTACCACACTTGATATAAATATCTCGCTGTAACAGCATGCGCTCCTTTTCCTGCTCCGCCTTCTTAGCCGCAATTTCTTCAGGAGTTGGACCTGCCGGTTCAAAAGGTGGCAACTGCAGGAAATAAGCAGCACCCACATAGCCACCACCAGCGAGAACAAGAAACAGCACAATCAGGATAATCAAAAATAACTTGGATTTCTTTTTTGGAGCATCACCAACGTCATCGCTTTCTTTGGCTTTTTTATTCTTAGCCATATTCATTCTCCTGTTCTTTTATAAACCTGCATTACAGAACCAGTCGCCTCACCGTGAAAAGACTAAGGGTAGGCTTATCATTTAAATTAAACACTATAATAATTCTAGCACAAGAAAGCCTAGCACGCACCGACAGTCATAGCGGTTTTTGGACATAGATTCAAGATTTTTATGATTTTAAATGATAAAAAGGACTCTGTCCTTATGCTTAAAAGTCCTTTTTAAGTACGTAAAATCTAGGTTCTAGGATCACCTAGAAAACAGGTCAGTTTACACCTTTTACCGCAACGGAGCAGGATTAACCGTCATTTTTAGCCCCTTTTCAGTATTAAGCAAAATAGCTAATCGAACCATCCTCCTCATTTACGGAATAATTATCTTCATTGTCCTCCTCTCTCACCTCCGTGCCGTCATCTGAAGCAAATACAGTGTGATTATGCTTAGGCTGCTCCTGCCCTGCTCCTTGTCTGCTCTCTTCTCTGTTTTCCCCGCTGTCGCTGTCGTTTTCACCCTGAGTCTCTTCAATGGTTGGCTCACAGTTTATGTCATTTGCATTTAAAACTTCCTTGAGGGATGCAAGACCATTTTCTAACAGCGCCCTGGTATGCGAAAGCGTGGCTCCAATACTGATTTTGGAAATTTCATCCGCCAAAGTTGCATCAATACTTATTTTAATCTTGCCAAGTCCCTCAGGATTCAGAGTTAACTCCAAGTTTTTAAGATTACGCGAAGCCATTTCCATGACTTTTTTGGTTAAAGCCTCGGCATTCTCTTTAAGATTCTGCGACAGAGTCAGCATATCGAAACGAAAACCTCCATCAGTACCGCTGCCTTTTAGATCACTGTTGAGAAGACTGCCAGGCCTAAACTGAGAGTACAGGTTATGCTCGGCATTACCCTGCTGATTAAAGGCAGACTGCTGTCCCTGACTCATATGAGCATCAACCAAAGGAGCGGTAAAAGCACTGATGCCTCTTAATGCAGCACGCATACCTGAAAACGAATTGTCCTTTAAAAATGTCAGACTATCACCTTTTGCCGCAAGGTTCATAGCCTCAGGGTTAAGACTTAAAGACAAGGACTGATTCATTCCTTTTGCTGCATCCTGCAGTACCTGCATGGAACGCATAAGACTCTGTTCTCTGCCCTCGATTTTATTTTGTGTAAGAGTGTTTAACTTGGCCTCAAGACTCTCACTTTGCATATTAAGAGACTGCATAAGACTCTTTTCAATATTGGCAAACTCCTTGGCACTAAGGCTTTTGGCAACTTCCATGAGTTTTACATCACCACTGCTTTCAAGAGTACCGTTTAATTCTCTTAGCATGGAACTTATTTGTGAATTATTCTGAAAATTACCGGACTTGTCAAAGAAGGTGCGCTCCTTTCCGAAGGAAAACTGCTCTTTAGTATAGGAGTCAAAATTGCTGCTTTTATCTTGAGAGAAAGTTAAACTTTCCTTTAATTCCTTACTGCTCATACCTTCAAGGCGATTCAAAGCCTGTGTAAGAGTGTCATCATTACTTGCAACATCCGAAAACTGCCCTACAGCACCTGACTGTGCAAACTCCTCATTATTTAGAGAAAAGTCTTTAGCCATCTGCAGGGAAGCATTTTCTGCTTTTTTTATATTAGTCTTTACAGACTCCTCCCTTGCAGAGACATTTTGTACTCCCATCCTGGGATCTAGTACATCACCATGAAAATAAGCCTTGTCATCAGTATTTTCATTATCGCAACTTTCTTGCTCATCGTAGGCCTTAGCATTCCATGACTCACGAGGCTCCTCACACCCCAAAGAGTCATTTTTTTTCATGGAGTGATTCTTTTCTAGGGAATTATCTTTGTTGTAATAAGCAAAAGAAACATGATGCCTGTCATGATCAGAATTCCTGAGGTTGCGCTCACTCTGTAGCGCTGACATATCCCTTAAGATAGCCATAAAATCCTGCCCCATCATGGCACTGGCATCAAACT
>CACYBT010000219.1 GCA_902772715.1 uncultured Succinivibrio sp. | reverse complement strand
TTAATGGTGACAACCACCAAACGCCCACGACTCTCGATAGGGGAGAGTTTCTGTTTAGGCTCCTCTTTTTTGGCAATAACTACAGGTTTCTCCTGTTTTTTGTCCTTGTTGGCATTGGCCGGAGCTAACTCTTTGTTTTGGGCTGTAAGATTTTGAGGTTCAGCCTTTACCGGATCACGTGAAGCAAGCGTTAAAGCTTCAGTAATGCTACTGTCGTCCATCGTGTAGGAGTTTATTTTTTCACGTTTTACGGCAAAAACGCCACTTTTGTCAGTCTTAAAAAAACGTAACTGTTCACTTTGGGAAATAGGTTTAATAAGTACAACCAAATCTCCCTTTATGTCTAGCAAAAAGGAAATATTTTCACCAACCTTAACAGCATTGATGCTGTTACGGTATTCTTTATGCTCATTGATGATATTAGCCAAAGTTGACGCACTGATATTAAGATCAGAAAATACGGAATAGATGGTGTCACCCTTCTGAATATTTTCGGTTATCCATTTACCCTGACTGTCATCAGGTAATGGCAGCTCCTCATTATTCTGTTTGGCAAGTGAGACTAGTTCTTCATCTAGTTTGTCATCGGAATCGGCAAGTTCTGCATCATTTAGAGTGTCATCGTAATTTTCAAGGGCTTCAGCCTTTTTCTGATTGCCAATTCCCCAAAGCTCTGCCAAAGGTACCTGTTCAGTTTTGTGTGCTGGTTCATAGGCCAGCAATTCAGAGGTAGTGAGCATTTCGCCGTCTTCATCGGGTACAAAAAACTGATACACTTCGCGATTTGTTGCAAGTGCAAGACCTAGAACAAGAACAAAAACGGAAAAAATTGCTTTGTAGTGTTTACCAGTTAATGGTCCTTTCCATTCTGGAGAGACTGTAGCCTCTTTAGAAATAAAATCTTCAAAAATCATTTGGTTATCATTAGATGAGTCTTGGTTTTTACAACAAACAATATCTGCCACAGTTATCCACCTACTTTTTTGACAAAGAACTCACCTTAGAAAGGAATAACCAGTAAAAGGTTCATAAGAATCCTTCTAAACAGAGTTCGCGTTTTTTCAACGCTGTAGGCTTGTAATTGCGGTAGTCAAGACTGTGAAATAATTGTTATATATTTTTATATGGATTATTTTAGCACAGTAATTAAGAATAATTTCTAGTGATTGAGTTATTGAGATAAAAATTTATTATGAAAATTAAAAAGTTGAATGTATGTCGCAAAAAATAAGAGTTTTCTTGGGATTTTGGTTTAAACTATTAAAGTTCTCAAGTGTAAATTTTGCTTAAAATAAGATCTGTTTAAAAAATTTGTAATGGAGTGCAGCGTGATATTTGGTGATAAATTCTTTTTGATGTTAAGAGACCTTTCTCCTTGGCGCCAAAGCCTTTTTGCACTTGTGCTTGCACAAAGACAATACCCTAATTATGCACTTTGGTGTGATGTTAATAATGTCAGAGGTGGCAAAAAAGCCTATGCTCAGACGCTTGATACCATGTGGGAATTTCATACGGATAAGTTCAATCATATTGATTTAGAAAAACTTTTGGATGATTTTGAACCTTATCTCCTAAAAGATGAAGAAAAGAACTTATCGGTAGGTGATCTTTATTCCCTAGATGCAACTCTTTCTCTTTCTGCGGCTATTCTGGCAATTATTCTGCATGAGGGTGAGGAGGCAGAAATGGCATGTCGTGCTTCGCTTGGCGGTGTGGTGCGCAAAATTGAGCAGGATGAGGATGCTGAATTTTCTGATGAACAACTGCGGGAAATGCCGAGCGTTGATGATGAGGTATCCTTTCAGGTGGAGGTTCTAAATCAGATTAATAATTCACCTCGCTCAAAAGATCTGACGCTTAAACTAAAAAAAATGGCTCTTCGTGATGGTCTTTCCAATATCGGTTTATCACTTGAGGATTAACATCAGGAGTATAAGCCCTCATAAAGCAGGATCATCCCTGAAAGCATAGATACTATGGAGAAGATAATCCGTATTGTTTTGGTCGGCAATTTAACGAGGAGGGAGGTCCCAAGAAATGAGCCTAAAAATGCTGCAATTATCATTATATGAACCCATTGCCAGTAGATACCGGTGAGTGTGCCGACGGTAAAGGCTCCCACTGCGTTCCAGATAAAGGCTACAAAAATCATGGTATGCATGATAGCCCGTTTGAGACTTAAGCCGAATACCATCGTCAGTGTGAGTGTGGAAAAAAGTCCCGCGCCTGATGAAATAGAGCCTGAAAACATCCCAATGAGCATGATGAGCAGAGTGCCTGTAACGGTTCTAAGACGTGAACGATGTTCAATATTGGAAGTGCCGAATGAACGCTGCAGTAGTGTGTACATTCCTGTCAGAATGATGAAACTCCCAAGACAGATTTCGGCTTTGGCAGGATCGGCAGCCACAATAATAAACGAGCCTAGAACCACACTGATGTTGCCAAGCACCAGCATGATTAAGGCTACACTCTTGTCAATTTCAAAGGTAGAGAGTGTCTGTTTTTTAGCCAGAGCCCCCACTCCAAGGAACACCACTGCCACCTTGTGGGTGCCTAAGGCTACGGTAAACGGCAGCCCTAAGAGAATAAGCAGTGGAAACTGAATAAAACCAGCGCCTCCTCCTGAGACGCTGGCAAAAAGATTAGCAACAAAGGTAACAGAGAACAGAATTCCCTGTTTTATGATTTCTTCACTCACTTTGTTTTTTGCTGTTCCTCTCTTTTAATAGCGCGGTAGGCTATATCTTTGCGATAGAACATACCATCAAAGTGGATGTTTTCAATGGCTCTATAGGCCTTGTTACGTGCTTCACTAACACTATCACCTAAGGCGGTTACACAAAGAACTCTGCCCCCCTTGGTAACGATCGTATCCCCTTTGTCTGCAGTGCCTGCATGGAAGATCTTGATATCTTCAGAAGTTTTGGTATCAAGACCGGTAATCACATCCCCAATACGAGGTGCTGAAGGATAGTTATGGGCAGCCAAAACCACACCGACACTCTTGCGCTCATCGTAGTCAGCCTTTTCGTGTAGAAGTCCGCCATCGGTGCATGCTTTATAGCACAAATCTACAAGATCTGAGCGCATTCTCATCATGATAGGCTGGGTTTCTGGATCGCCAAAACGACAGTTGAATTCTACTACTCTTGGATCGCCATTTTCGTCAATCATAAGTCCGGCATAGAGAAAGCCTCGATAAGGATGTCCATCTTCTGCCATGCCACTTAAGGTAGGTTTGATAATGCGTTCCATAACTTTGTTATAAACTTCAGGAGTAACCACTGGCGCAGGTGAATAGGCTCCCATACCGCCGGTATTTGGCCCTGTATCCCCGTCACCTACGCGTTTATGATCCTGGGATGTTGCCATAGGCAGAGCATTCACCGTATCAGACATGACAATAAACGAGGCTTCCTCACCCTGCATGAATTCTTCTATAACAATGCTGGTTCCTGCATCTCCAAACTTGTTATCATCCAGCATCATATGCACCGCATTTTCGGCTTCTGCCAAAGTCATGGCGACTACTACTCCCTTTCCTGAGGCTAAACCGTCAGCCTTGATCACAATCGGAGCACCTTTTTGTCTGATATAGGCAATGGCAGGAGCGGTGTCAGTAAATACTTCATATTCAGCAGTAGGTATATGATGGCGTTTTAAAAAATCCTTAGTAAAGGACTTTGAACCTTCAAGACGTGCTGCCGCCTTGGATGGTCCGAAAATCCTAAGACCTTCTTGTGTAAAGAGGTCGACAATTCCTGCTACAAGGGGAGCCTCAGGGCCCACAATGGTAAGATCAATGTTTTCCTTTTTGGCAAAAGACAGTAAACCATTAAGATCCCCTGTATCAATATCAACGTTTATTACATGTGGTTCCTGCCTCGTGCCAGGATTGCCAGGAGCAACAAATACGGTAGTCACCAGTGGAGACTTTGCAGCTTTGTAGGCTAGGGCATGCTCGCGTCCACCACTGCCAATAACTAAAACCTTCATAAATATCCTTATCCTATATGTAACAGATTAATGACGGAAATGACGCATTCCGGTAAAGACCATGGCTATACCATGTTCATCGGCAGCCTTTATAACTTCTTCATCACGAATAGAACCGCCAGGCTGAATAATTGAGGTGATACCATGTTCGGCTGCGGCATCTACACCATCACGGAATGGGAAGAATGCATCTGAAGCAAGAGCGGCTCCCTTAAGTGAAAGTTTTGCCTCATCAGCACGCAGACAGGCTATCTTAGCAGAGAAAACTCGTGATGTCTGTCCGCATCCGATGCCAAGTGTCTGTTTGTTATTGGTATAGACGATAGCATTGGATTTAGTGAATTTGCAGACTTTCCAAGCAAACAGCATTTCGTCGAGTTCGGCATCCGATGGTTTTCTTTTGGTTACAACCTTAAGATCCTCTCGTCTTACTACTTCCAGATCGGCTTCCTGAACTAAAATGCCGCCATTAACGCGTTTATAATCAAGGCGCTTGGTTGCATTCTTAAGTTCACCTGTGACCAATAGCCGTACGTTTTTCTTGCGCTGTACTTCGATGATGGCATCTTCTGTGGCTTCAGGTGCGACAATCACCTCACAGAACTGACGATCAAGGATGGCTTTGGCTGTTTCTTTGTCAAGGGTACGGTTAAAAGCAATGATCCCGCCAAATGCGGATTCGCTGTCACATTTGAAAGCAGCCTCATAGGCCTTGAGAATGTCAGTACTTAAGGCGACTCCACATGGATTAGCATGCTTTACGATTACGCAGCAAGGTTCTTCAAACTGGCGTACACACTCTATTGCGGCGTCAGTGTCAGCTATGTTGTTGTAGGATAGTTCCTTACCCTGCAACTGTACTGCAGTGGAAATACCTGCATCGGTAGCATTTAATTCTCTATAGAAGGCAGCATTTTGATGAGGGTTTTCTCCATAACGCATACTCTGTACTTTTTTGAAATTAAGGTTAAGAGTACGAGGCATGAGAGGCAAGGAGATTTCATCTTTACCATAATCATGAACCTTGTTGCCAAAATAGTTGGCAATACTGCTGTCATAGTGTGCGGTATGCTCAAAGGCTGCTACAGCAAGATCGAAACGGGTTTCGTAGGTTAGTGCATTATTGTGTTCATCCATTTCCATAATAATACGTTTGTAGTCATCAGTTCGGACTACAATCGCTACATCGCGGCAGTTTTTGGCTGCAGCACGAACCATGGTTGGACCACCTATATCAATATTTTCAATGGCTGTTTCCAAAGGACAGTTCTCTTTGGCAACTGTTTTTTCAAAAGGGTAGAGATTAACAACCACAAGATCGATTGGAACAATACCATGCAATGCCATAACTTCATCATCAGTGCCGCGTCTGCCAAGAATACCTCCGTGAATTTTAGGGTGAAGAGTTTTAACTCTGCCACCCATCATTTCAGGAAATTCCGTATATTCAGAGACCTCTTTAACGGATACCCCGTTTTCGGCCAAGAGTTTTGCTGTTCCTCCGGTGGAAAGAATGGAGACTCCGCGCTTGGTTAGTTCTTTGGCAAAATCTACAATCCCATCTTTGTCAGAAACGCTGATGAGGGCTCGTTTCACAGTTCTTAACAGAGAATCCATGATAATTAGTTTGCTCCTATATAAATTTAAGGTCTGAATTTGAGATTTTTTAGTTGCATTGCGGTAGTTACTGAATGCAATAATTACCCATGGTGCATGGGGGATAATAAATCCGGCTATATTCTAGCAACAAGTGCTTTAAAAATCGCCTGCTGATTTTTTTGTTTATTTTTGCTTTGTATTTGTGCATAGTATTTTGTATGTGAGCGCAAATGTTATGCTAAATAATTTTACCTATATTATTAAAATTTTTAAGTAGGTTTGATGTGATGCATTTGGTATTGATTTTGGAAAACATTCAAAGTTTAAAAATGAATGTCATATATATGACATTTGTAATGTTAAAGATATATAAATCTTAATTATAATCAATATTCTCATTTTAACTAAAAATTGTGGATTTTTTGTACATATGCTATGCTTTCTTTAAAAGAGAGGAATGTGATATGTCTGATAAACCGTTAAAAGAATTAGCCGCCATGCTTAAAATTGAGATCGGGGATGAAATTGATGCTTTTTTGAATGATCTTGAAAATCTTATCGCAAATAAAGAGCAAGATGTGTCTTTATCAGCTATTGAAGAACGTATTGCGCGTTTACATACCTGTACTCGTGAACTTTATGCTACACATTTTGGAAAAATATTGTCCTACCTGCCTTGTGATGATTTTTTTTCAAAAAAAAACTGAATTTCTCACAGCAGCAGATATTTCTTAAGTGTAAGGACATAAGAGCCAAAACTATAAAGACTCTTTTAGGAAATGTAACTTACAACAGAAGGATCTACGTCCCTTCTGATGATAAAAGTCGTAACCTCTTGATGACTTTGTATCATAGAAATTCTTTTGTTCCTCTTGATGATTATCTTAATATTACCATTCTTCCCTACAAAATTACTGTACTTATGATGCTAAAACTTGCACGCATGGGAATGCAGTATTCTTCATATCAGGCTATGAGCCAGGCTCTAAAAAAACATGATGATATTTTTCTAAGTGATGATGAATTGCGATATGTTTTGAATTACATTGCGACTTTTGCCTATTTGAACAAACTTCAAGAGGCAAGAAAGTGTCTGCACTTGTTTTCAGACTCTAACGAAGAAAGAGCGTTTGAGATTTCAAAAAAGCCACACGGAACTCTTTACGTAGAAATACTCGGTAGTGAACTTCATGCTCTTGAAGCATATTTTAGTAATGAATCTGTTGAAATGCCCAATTTTATGGGTAAAGATCATGCAGATAGAGCAGTGTTTGATGTGCATTGTTTTGATGAGAAATCTCATATTGATCCAAATGATGCGCACTTGAGTGCAGTGACGGTTTATTCCGAAAAAAATATTGTAAAACTGCATGCTAAAACAGAACCTCAAGGCACAGAAAGAGAAAGGTTAATTCATCGCGATATGGTTATCTGCGGACACAATAAAATGGAATTTATGCAACTGCTTTATGGGGCACTTGCTAAATCCAAAATACTAGAGCACGAGACTCTTGTGCTATTAGGTGACGGATCTAGACTTTTTCAGGATTTAGCAGTGCATCTTAGAACAAATCTTCCTAAAAATATTCGTGTAATTGAAATTGTCGACTATGCCTTTTTGGAGAAATTTATTACAGATTGCGCAAGACAGACTTTCAAGTCCATGCGTGGCATGCGTGCTTTTGCAAGCAAGCTTCTCTGCCTGTTGTGTGAAGGAAAATATCAAAAAACGTTAGAGTGTATTTCCTTATATGAGTTAAAAGACAATGCCAATAAGGTGCTGTATGAATTCTTTTTAAAACATGAGTGTCTACCGCCAGCTAAAGGGCCACCTAAAAACAAACAAAAAACCACACCCACGACAGAAAAGTGGCCACCACTAAAATTCCCACCATTTTTTTCTAATTTTTAACAAGATCCCATTAAACCGCCTTATCTTATTAGTGGCAACACTTCTGTTGCTTATAAAATAAGGTAATTTTAAATGGAAAAAATTAAAAAAATATC
>CACYBT010000218.1 GCA_902772715.1 uncultured Succinivibrio sp. | reverse complement strand
CTGAGCCTCTGTAAGGTTATTGCCTTCTGTAAGTATTTTTGATTTAGTCGTACAGAACCTATAGATTTCAGAAAAGTTTTCTTTTTTTTCTGATGACTGCTTTTGACTATCCCTTAAAAATAGAAATCTATCATAGAGAGTGGAAATTATGTTCAGAAGAGCAGATATGGCTGACAAAAAAGTATTTCCCTCTATGCCTTTAAAGGAGATATTTATAACTGGGAACTCTCCCATGATTTTTTCACGCAGGTCTTTGTAGTCGACACCCGCAACCGCAAGGTTTCTGCCGTTATCCAAAAAAAGTTTTTGCTGACGGGACTTATCGGAGGGATTCTGATAGTTTATCTCACAAAACTCTTTAATCATATCCATGTTAAGAGTCTTGCCAAAGCGACGGGGACGGATAAAGAGTGGATTCATCACTTCATAAGAACTCATGAAAAGTGTCTTTAAATACGCAGTCTTATCCACATAATAGGCATTCTTTTCAATAATGGTTCTAAAATTCTCACTGCCAGTCAGAAACAATAAATCCTTCTGCATAGTCTCTCCTAACATTACTTTTTACTTATTCTAGCATAGCCTCATACGCTATTGAGGATTAGCGAGGCAATATTTGTATTTTTTAGGCTTTAAATATTAATCATGAAAATACACCAAACCTCAAAATAAGATTACGCATAGCCCCTAGGATTATATCTTCGTTCTCCTCTTAATTGACTGCTGAAAATGAGCGGTAAATCTGCTAAAATATCTCAGATTTTTTCAACTAATTTATGATCAGAGAATAAAGTTACTACCATGCAAGAGACCATATTACGCAAATTAGAATCCCTTGTGGAACGTCATCAGGAAGTAGAACAGCTTTTAAGTCTGCCTGAGGTAATATCCGATCAGGATAAGTTTCGCGAGTTAAATCAGGAATACAAAAGACTTCAGGAAACGGTTAAAACCTTCAAAGAATACACTACAGCCACTTCTGATTTAGAAGAAATGGAGACCATGCTCAAGGGTGATGATCCTGACATGAAGGCCATGGCCGAAGAAGAAATTGAGCCTACCCGCGAGAAGGTTAATCATCTTGAACATGAATTAAAACTGATGTTACTGCCTCATGACAAGCGTGATGACTGTAACTGCTTCCTTGAAATTCGTGCCGGCACCGGCGGTGATGAAGCGGCTCTGTTTGCAGGAGATCTCTTTAAGATGTACACCCATTATGTGGAGTCCAAGGGCTGGCAGCTTGAGATCATTTCTGAATCCTTAGGCGAGATGGGAGGCTATAAGGAAATCATCGCCAAAATGTCAGGTGAAGGCGCCTATGGCTATATGAAATTTGAATCAGGTGGGCACCGGGTGCAGAGAGTTCCTGTCACCGAAACCCAGGGTCGAGTGCATACCTCCGCCTGTACTGTCATGGTTTTGCCGGAAATTCCGCCTGCCGAGGCTCCAGTTATCAATCAGGCCGATTTACGTATTGACACCTATCGCTCCTCAGGTGCGGGCGGTCAGCATATTAATAAAACCGATTCTGCCATCAGAATTACCCATTTGCCTACCGGTATTGTCGTAGAGTGTCAGGATGAGCGTTCACAGCATCAGAACCGGGCCCGCGCCATGGAAGTGCTGTATTCACGTCTTGCCAAACTTGAAGAGGACAAACGCAATGCCGAGGCCACGGAAATGCGTCACAGTATCCTCGCCTCTGGAGACCGCTCCGACAGAATAAGAACCTATAACTTTCCACAGAGCAGAATTACCGATCACAGGATCAATCTTACGGTATATCGTCTCGATGAGGTTTTAAGCGGTAATCTTGATTTACTTTTAAAACCGGTTATTGAAGAGTTTAAAGCCGAGCAGTTAGCCTCCATGGCCAAAGCCGGAGCCCTTTAATGAACATTAAAGAAGCATGGATGTGGCTTAAAGCGGAACTTGCCGCAAATAACATTGACAGTGCCGCTCTTGATGCTTCTTTACTTCTTGAAAAAGTCACCTTACTTAACAGAGTACAGCAGATTGCTCATGATGACAGATCTCTTTTGGACAAAGAGTTAAGAGAACTGCAGGAACTTTTAAAAAAAAGACAACAAGGCTATCCCATGGCCTATATCATGGGCTTTAAGGAATTTTACGGTCTCAAACTTAAAGTAACCCCCGCCACTCTTATCCCTAGGCCTGATACCGAGACTCTGGTCGATCACTTTTTATCTCTAAACATTCGCGGCAGTGTACTCGATCTTGGTACGGGCAGCGGCGCCATTATCCTCGCCTTAAAACATGAACTTAAGGATAAGATTAAGGCGTATGCGACGGATGTATGTGAAAGCACCCTCAAGGTGGCACAAGAAAACGCCAAAAGACTTAATCTTGAGGTAGAGTTTCTGCTCTCAGACTGGTTTTCTAACCTAAAACCTTTAAAATTTGACGCCATTGTCTCCAATCCACCCTATATAGATGAAAACGATGCGCATCTCCATGAGACTTCACTGCCCTTTGAACCCAGGCAGGCGCTGGTGTCAGACGAGCATGGGCTTGGTGCCTTAACCACTCTTATCAGGGAGGCAAAGGCCTATCTTAAGGATAAAGCCCCGCTCCTGCTTGAGCACGGCTATAATCAAGGCTGTGAAGTGCGCAAAACTATGCTTGACGAAGGTTACAGCCACGTGCAAACCCTAAAAGATCTGGGCGGTAATGACAGAGTAACACTAGGATTTAGGAATTAGGAATTAGGAATTTTTTTTGAATGGTGGATGCTACAGGACTCGAACCTGTGACCCTCTGCTTGTAAGGCAGATGCTCTAACCAAACTGAGCTAAGCATCCAAAAGGATACTAACTTATCAAGTGGTGGGTCGTGAGGGGGTCGAACCCGCGACCAACGGATTAAGAGTCCGCTGCTCTACCAACTGAGCTAACGACCCACTGATAAGTCGCAAAGCATGGTGGGTCGTGAGAGATTCGAACTCTCGACCAACGGATTAAAAGTCCGCTGCTCTACCGACTGAGCTAACGACCCGAAAATCAAT
>CACYBT010000217.1 GCA_902772715.1 uncultured Succinivibrio sp. | reverse complement strand
CATCATAAAGATCTGTCCTGCCATAGGAATAATGCATGGAATAAGAAGCCATGCGCTCTTCCCAGTGTCATGCATGCGACGGAACAATAGAGCCAGTCCCGGAATAAAGAGAACCACATTAAAAACCAGAATTCCCCAGACGAAGGCTTTTATACCAGTCACATTGCTTAAGCCGCTAAGTCCAAAGTTTATAATGCACTCAAACAGATAGTACCACCAGAATTCACTTCTTCTTGCTCTACCCTTGAAGTCTCTGTAATTTGTAAGAACTGATTTGATTGATTCGATAAAAGACATACTGTTCCTCCTCGTAAAAGAATAATCTGTGTATATCCATTATCACATAAAACCGCTGCAAAATGTGGCTTTTTTACCATTCGGTCTATAGTTGTACCAAATGGTATTATGATGATAATTGTTCGTTTTGTTGACTGTATTTTTTTAATGTCAATTGTCGGTTTATCTCTTTTACCTGCTCTTTGCATGACAAATATTGACTGAGCCATATGCATGAGTACATCGCAACAAACATGATCAAAGAAGCACAAACTGCCTTCAGGTTAGTATTACTCCTATATCCAGTTTTGATCAGATAAGTCTGAGTGCCTGGTGAGGTACTCTGTAAGTTGTGCCATTATCGAAGTTAACGTCATAGCTTACCATATACTCATCATGCGCATGCACTGCTGCTATAGTTCCAGTCAGTTCTCCCTCATCGCCCTTTAAAAGAACTCTGGTTCCTACCGGATAAGGTGTTATTGGCTCAAATCCTCCGGATGCCTCTTTCATCATATCATCACTAAGTTCATAATTCTTGTAATCTGCCATTTTGATTTCCTCCATAATAATCATGTATTTGTTTTTTGTATCTTTTTACTTCAGCGCTGCTGTTTTGTTTGTTGCCTTATTATACGATGCGTCAAAATAGCATGTCAGCGACTCTGTTTATTCGGTCGTTTTTCATGTCTATTCGGTATTTTTTAGCAAAAAAGCAGTCAGTGGGACATTTTCTCTACCAACCGGATACTAATGACAGCATCACTGTGGCCTTACTGATTAAACACTGTTGGTTGTCTTGCCAGAGCGCTCCCTCAGTTCTCCTGACCTGTCGGCCTTATGAGCCATGACAAAGCTTGCCAGGGCTAGTAATAGTACGATTATGAGCGATGATACTGCTCCTTCAACACCAAAAATAATATCGTAAAAAAACTTTCCGGAAGCATTTACTGCATCCAGATGTAATACTGATACCTCCGAAACAACACCACTGTTTGGCAGACCAAAGAGGAAGTTCTGAGCAAAATTCCAACCGGTGTGAATACCAAATATCAGCCAGATGCTTCTGCTCTGCCACTTTGCCATTGCAAGTGCCAGTCCGGTGATCATAATTTCGACAACTGAAAAAATAGAGACTCCATTATTAAACATATGCCCAAAACCGAAAATCAGACTACTCATAATGATAGCGAGCCAGAGAGGATAGTTTGCATGGATTCGATCATATAAAAATCCACGGTACCACATTTCCTCTGATGCACTTTGAATAAACACACATACCAATGCAAAAAGAATGATTGGAAGCTGTGATAAGGTTAGTCCAAAGGACAATTTTATATCACCATGCATTACCGCTGCCAGAACGCAGATTCCATTCATAAAAACACCAATCAATAGGCCGAGAAACAGCACCTTAAAACTGTTATTTTCATACTTCATCGCAAATGAGTTATAAATGAACCTGTATTTTTTAACAAGTCCGGTAAAGAGGAGTATCCCAATAAAAGGTATTATACGCATCAGGTAATTTTCTATTATAAAAATCATAGCTTCGTTTACGCCACCGTTGACTAGGATTGGGTCAATAAGCATAACCACAAGCTTTATAAGATTTAAACACACTCCAACATACAGCATCATCATGATCACGATGATGAAAAAAATGCTGTCCGTAAACTTAACCTTTTTCCTGGTAGCTTTAAGGTTTTCTTCTCCTTTTATTTCACTCATGTAATATGCCTCCTCTATAAATGACCATTTCAAATTATATGGAATTTCTTTCAGTCTTAAGCCCGGCTTTTTTCTGTGCTTCCTTCCACTTCTTCAGATTTTCGTTCATCTGCCTTGCTTTTTTCTTTCCTTTTAGATATGAAATGTACCAGGTCATGAAAAAACCGGCTGTATAAGAAGCAAAGATCGACCACACCCAGCCATTGCTAAAATTCCAGTTAAATGAAAGTCCCAGCAGAAAAAGCCCCGCCATCACAATAATGTAATGGATTATTGTTGCAAGCAAAATACTCATCTG
>CACYBT010000216.1 GCA_902772715.1 uncultured Succinivibrio sp. | reverse complement strand
CATATAACTTTTTAAAGAACAATTGATGCTTCTTAGATTGTATTATGGTTTTGGGAGTTTTTTAATTGGGGTTTTGGGGGACTTACAAAAAAAAGGAAGATAAAGATAAGGCTGATAAAATTGGTGGTGTAAGAAAAGCTATGTTAATTCATGGGGTTAGAAATGTACTACATATTAGCCCCTGTAAAATCAGTTATAAAAAAAGTGGCTGAAAACAGACACCCTCCAAAGAAGGTGTCATGAGTTTTTGTATATTAAATTGCTAAAATTGCAAACACCTAGAACAGCAAAAGCCAAAGATTTGTAAGATCTATATAGCCCCGCCCTAAAGGACGGAGTTTTCATAGTCTTCTGATATACCTATACTTTTAAAACCTCAAGCATATATGCCTTTAAAGCGTTATAGTCAGGCTTTAATTCATAGGCAAGAGATTCAAGGCGGGCTTTTTCCTTTAGGACTTTTGGCAGATTAACATCAATGCCAATGATCTTATCCACATCCTCCTTGAATTTGGCTGGATGAGCGGTGCCGAGGAAAATACCGGTCTCCCCTTCTCTAATTTTGTTTCTTAGGGTGTCATAGGCAATAGCAGCATGTGGCTCTAAGGCATAGCAGGTCTTTTCATAGAGTCTTACCATGGCTTTTTTAGTTTCCTCATCACTCATAGAACCATAATCAAGATCTTTTAAGGACCAGTTCTGCATCTTAAAAAGCGCTTCAACACGTGGCCAGTTATTCGGTCTTGAGATATCCATAGCATTAGAGAGAGTGGCAATAGTCTCATGTGGTTCAAAGTTGCCGCTCTCAAGATAGCGCGGAATCGTATCATTAGCATTGCAGGCAACTACAAAACGGCATTTTACGCCTAAGGCCTTGGCAATAAGACCGGCTGTGATATTGCCAAAATTACCGCAAGGAACTGAGAATACCACCTTATCACGTTTCTCTTTTGGCAGCTGTGCAATAGCCTCAAAGTAATAGCATACCTGGGCTAAAAGTCTGCTAATATTGATGGAGTTGGCACTGTTTAATCCAACCTTTTCCTTAAACTCGAGATCATCGAAGGCGGTTTTCACCAGATCCTGGCATTCATCAAAAATTCCATCAATCTGCACAGCCTTAATATTGCCGCCTAAGGTAGAGATCATTTTTTCCTGAAGTTTTGAGATTTTGCCCTTAGGATACAGTACCACCACATCAATACCTTCCTGCCCGTAAAAGGCATCTGCCACTGCCGCACCAGTATCACCGGAAGTAGCGGTAAGGATCGTCAGTCTTTTATCTTCACGAATCGAGCCTAACACACGAGCCATAAATCGAGCCCCAAAATCCTTAAAGGCCAGGGTTGGGCCATGAAACAGCTCTAAAGCATAGATATTCTCATCAGCCTTCACAAGTGGTGCTTTAAAAGTGAAGGCATCTTTCACAATGGCCTTAAGATTTGGCAGTTCATCACCAATCAGATGTTTTAAAATTCTGTAGGAACGTTCCGTAAGGTCGAGATCATAAAGCCAGGACAAGGTACTCTCATCCAGAGGCTCAATGTGTTTTGGGAAAAACAGCCCCTGATTTTTACCTATGCCTTTTAAAACGGCCTCGGTAAAACTTACTTTCTCACTGTCATCCTTAAGATTATATAAATCCATAAACACCTCTTAAAAATCCACATCTATAATATCTCTTATCGCTTCTTAAAAGTTGCGAATTTAAAAACTAGTTAAGCTCCTCGCTGAAGGCTCCACGTTTGTCAATTCTGCAGATATGACAGAAGCCATCCTCATTGTCAATAAAGAATCTTTCAAGATATTCCTTCATCTCCAGGGCTTTATCCATATCCGTAAAGACCGAGAAAATAGAAGAGCCTGAGCCTGAAATACCGGTATTGTAGGCTCCAAGTTTTTCGCCCTGTGCCCTGGCATCAAAGAATCCTGGTATCAATTTGGCCCGATAAGGTTCAGCCACCACATCCACAAGCATTGCGGCTGCAAGTTTCTCATCACCGATATGACAGGCATGCACAAAGGTCGCAAGTCTGCGTCCATAGGTAATAAGATCACGGCGCAGATATTTTATCGGCAGGATTTTACGGGCCTGTGAAGTTGAAACCTTGATACCGGGAAAGCAGGAAACAAAAAGCCAGTTGTCAAAACAAGGAAGTTCCATGGAAATGCTCTGAGAGTCACTGGTAATCAGCTGCAGTCCGCCATAATAGCAGGGAGCCACATTATCATAATGGATAGAGCCTGAAATTCTTCCTTCTAACTGCCCCATAAGAGCTAAAGCCTCAGCGCTGTCTAAAGCCTCATCATGCAGCGCATTCAAAGCCATAACTCCGGCCACCACACTGGCGGCTGAAGAACCCAGTCCCGAGCATATCGGCAGATCTTTTTTTAAGGTCATTTTCAGCGGTTTGACGCTTAAACCTTTTTTCTTCAGTTCATCGCGATACAGAAGATAGGCGTCATAAATAATATTCTTCCTAGGATCGGTGGAGAGCTTGTGGGCATAGCGACCTGTAGTCTCAATAAGACAAGGTTCGTTCTCAGTTACTGTCTCCTGCTCCTCAATGATAATCTCATCGCCCAGCACATGATTATCAACAGGTTTTAAGGCAGCACCAAGAAGATCAAAGCCTACCGAAAGGTTGGCAACCGATGCAGGGGCAAAAGCCCGATAACGTTTACTCATAGCTAATCCTCATGGGCCCAGTTCTGCAGACGCAGCACATCCGATAACACCCCGGCAGCGGTAACCTCAGTACCGGCACCATAACCACGTATAACCAGCGGAATCGGCTGATAATAGGTGGTAGTAAGTGCCAGCGCATTCTCACCGTCACGCACCCTATAGAGGGCATCATGCTTATCCACAAGCATGACCCTGCACGAACATTTGCCGTTCTCAATTACACCCACGTAGCGCAGAACCTTTTGCTGAGCCTTGGCATCACTGATGGTCTTCTCTAGAATTTCATCATATTTCTTAAGACCTGCAAAAACCTCTTCAACTGTTGAGCCTTTAAGATATTCGGCAGGCACAGCAGGTTCAATCTGCACGTCCTTTAACTCCAGTTCCATGCCATTTTCACGGGCTAAAATCAGCAGTTTGCGAGCCACATCCATACCATCAAGATCATCGGCAGGGTTAGGTTCGGTGAAGCCGTTCTCATAAGCGATACGGGTAGCCTCCGAAAGTGTTTTGCCATCCTCAAGCATGCCAAAAATAAAGGACAGCGTACCAGATAAGATCCCCTTGAATAAAATAAGATTATCTCCTGCGGCCAACTGATTCTGCATGGTATTGATAACCGGAAGACCGGCACCGACATTAGCCTCATACAAGAACTTGCGGTGATGTTTTTTGGAGGCTTCACGCAAAGACCTGTAATACTCATAAGAAGAGGTATTGGCTTTTTTGCTTGGAGTCACCACATGATACCCCGCCTCCATGTACTCAATATAGGACAGTGCCAATGTCTCAGAAGATGTACAGTCAATAAAGATTGGATTTATGAGTCCGGCCTCCTTGATGAGCTCCTTTGCCCGTTCAGGTGTGAGAGGACCTTCAGTGCTTTTATCAAGCAGTTCTCGATACACATTGAGATCAATCCCATTGGCATCACTTATGAAGTGCCTGGAGTTTCCAATACCCACCACCCTGATATCCAGTCCCTGGGCATTAGATAAGGATTCGCTCTGACGTTTAATCTGCTCTAAAAGAGCACCGCCTACGCCACCGCAGCCTACCAGCACCAGATCGAGACGCTGTTTGCTGTTAAAGAAAGCGGTATGAGCAAAGGCTACCGCTTCTCGTACTCGCTTTTGGGAAATTACTGCCGAAATGGAGCGTTCAGATGATCCCTGGGCTATAGCTCGGATATTTACGTTAGCCTCGGCTAAGGCGCGGAAAAACTTGCCAGAAATACCGCGAACCATCCGCATGCCATCCCCCACTACAGAGATAATGGCACAACCTTCTTTAACTTCAACAGGATTGAGCAATCCTTCCTTTAACTCCAGTTTAAATTCCTCGGCAATGGCAGCATTTGCCTTCTCCAGCTCGCTTTGCAGCACACAAAAGGAGATGGAGTATTCAGAGGAAGACTGAGTAATAAGAGTTACTGAGACTTTGGCTCTTGATACTGCGGTAAAAAGACGCCCGGCCATACCCACCATACCTTTCATGCCAGGTCCTGAAATGTTCAGAAGAGCAATATTCTTAAGATCGGAAATGCCCTTGATAGGCACCGAGAGGTCGGTCTCTGCAGAAATTAAGGTTCCCTCGCCATGAGGATTCTTGGTATTCTTGATAAGACATGGGATTTTGAAGCGGGCTATCGGAGCTATAGTACGCGGATGCAGTACCTTGGCACCGAAATAGGAAAGTTCCATAGCCTCAGCATAAGACATCTTGCGTAACAGAACCGCACCTGACACCGCATGCGGGTCGCAGCTGTATACACCATCAACATCTGTCCAGATCTCACAGCATTCAGCATTGGAAATAGCGGCAAGGCAGGCTGCCGAATAATCAGAACCATTACGACCTAAAAGGACCAATTCTCCTTTCTCGTTGCCACCACAGAAACCTGACATCAAAAGTATAGTCTGCGGATCATCGTTGGCAATTTTGGCAAAACGCTCCCGAGAGGCTTCAATATTCACCGAAGATTCCATGATATTTCCAGAGGATACCAGAATCTCCACGGGATCAATCACCACCACTTTGCGGCCTAGGGCTTTTAAAAGTTCTTCCATAATAAGTATAGAAAAACTCTCACCCCGACTTTCAATATATGCCATCACCAGTTCTGGAGATACCCCAAGAAGTCGCATACCTTCGCTTTTGCGTCTTATCTGTTCCATGGTTGCCGAATAGGCTTTTAAAACCTTTTCTAGGTCAAAACTTTCATGTTCCCTACCTAAAGTTTCTATAATCGGCTCAACAATACTCTTAATCTTCAAAATTTCTTCTTCAGCACTTTCATCGTGAGCCGCCCTATCCACTAAAGCCACCAGGAGATTGGTGATTTTAGCGGGGGCTGACAGCACCAAGGCAACCTGGGAATTTCTTGCAGTATCAAGCGCAATTTTAGCTACATCCTCAAAGCGCTCAGCGTTGGCTACCGAAGTACCGCCAAATTTCAGAACTCGCATATACACTCCTAAAAATGGTCATACCAGAGACGAACTACCGCCAGTATAACTTAACCTTTTTGATAAAATTCTAATGGTATTCTACTATATCTTGAGATGTCTTTAAAATTTTTATGTGGTAAGCACCAAACTGTCATTGTTCACAGCCTTTTTTAATCCCATAAAACTTCTCCTAAGTGTCTTTAGTAAGAGTCAGGTCAAATTCCCCAAATTGGATCTAATTTAAAACTTCATTTTTATAATTATATGGAATACATAAGGGGAACGCATGATTATTCTGCTGATTCTTGGTATTGGTTTAATTGCTCTGGTTTTTGTTTTAACCATGGACTGTATGTGCCAGATTAAATCAAGGCTGGATGATTACGATGATTTCTTTAATTTAACCAAAAGAAAGTAATCGGTATTTTAACCCATAGGGTGCAATACGTTCCCTATGGGGCGTAATGCACTCTATTTTTTTAGGAGTGCGTTATGCGTATTTTTAAATTCTTTAAAAAGCCTGCTATCAATACGGTAGTTGCTTATCTGGGCGAGAACTCCATGTATAACATGGATTGAAACGCCATATCTTCAGTTAATACTGAAGTCAATTGCCCCTATGTGAGGATATGGCGAATGTCAACCCCCTCTTGAAAAAATTTTAGATAACTGAAAACCAACCCTATGTACTAAGTCAGTT
>CACYBT010000215.1 GCA_902772715.1 uncultured Succinivibrio sp. | reverse complement strand
GTAGTCATTTGCCTGTCCTTTCAGTTTTATAAATAGACCTTGACACAAAAAGGCACCCAGACTCTGTCCTGCCGTACCTTCAAGATTTAAACTGATACTGTTTTCCTTAAGATGCTGTTTATGAGCGGTAAGATAACCTGAAATAAGTGTTCCAATACTGCGGTTGACATTACTTATTCTGCTTGTAAAGCATAATGTTTTATCCTGAGGACAGTCATCCTTTACAAATTCCTTGATTGAGTCCATAAACTTAAGATCGAATGCCTTTTCCAGTTCATGATCCTGAGCTATGACATGATGCATTGGCTCTCCATCAAGACTCTCATCGCGATACAGAATTTTGTCAAAGCATAAGCCCAGTTTTTTTGGCAGTGGATCATTGGCATTGGTTCTAAGTAAATCTACACGGCCAATAAGCTCATCAAAGACTCTTACCCCTAGTTTTGCCATGATTTCACGTACTTCGCGGGCGATGAAGTGGTAAAAATTCATAAGATGCTCAGGACGACCCGTAAATTGTCTGCGCAGTCTCTCATCCTGAGTGGCGATGCCGGCAGGACAGGTATTGTTATGGCATTTACGCATCATGGTACAGCCAAGGCAAACCAGTGGTGCTGTGGCAAATCCAAATTCATCAGCGCCCAAAATGGCCCCTATTACTACGTCCCGTCCTGTTTTGATCTGCCCGTCTACCTGCAGTCTGACGCGGGAGCGCAGATGATTTAATACTAGTGTCTGCTGTACTTCAGACAGACCGACTTCCCATGCTGTACCTGCGTGCATGAGTGAGGAGGCTGGAGCAGCTCCCGTTCCGCCGTCGTGTCCGGAAATGACAATATGATCGGCCTTACACTTGGCCACTCCCGCAGCCACGGTTCCTATTCCAACTTCAGAGACGAGCTTTACCGAAATATCTGCTTTGGTATTGGCAAGTTTCAAATCAAAAATCAGCTGTGATAGATCCTCAATCGAATAAATGTCATGATGTGGCGGTGGAGATATAAGTCCAATACCAGGCAGTGAATGTCTTAACATGCCAATGTATGGAGAAACCTTATGTCCCGGCAGCTGACCGCCTTCCCCGGGTTTTGCCCCCTGTGCCATTTTGATCTGTATGACTTTGGCCTCTGAAAGGTATTCACAGGTTACTCCGAAACGTCCCGAGGCCACCTGGCGTACCTTTGAGGCAAGACAATCACCTTTTTTTAACGGATAGTCAAAGAGAATATCTTTTCCTAAAATTTTGGTTGTGGTTGTGTTTTGCTGTATGACCCCGTTACGTCGCGGATCTTCTCCGCCTTCACCGCTGTTGGACATAGCCCCGAGACGATTCATGGCAATGGCTATTGCCGTATGGGCTTCAGTAGAAATTGCTCCTTGTGACATTGCGGCGGTTGCAAAACGTTTGATAATGGAATCTTCACTTTCTACTTCACTAATGTCTATAGGCTTGGTTTCTTTGAAAGTCAAAAGACCGCGCAGGGTAAGATGACGTTTATGCTGATCGTTGATGATGTTGGCATAACGTTGATATTCCTCGTAACTGTCATTGCGTACTGCATTTTGCAGGTGTACCACTGCCTCAGGAGTCCACATATGCTCTTCACCGCCGTAACGCCAGTTTAGTTCTCCACTGTCCTGCAGGTATTCTTTGGAATTACTGCCTTTAAAGGTATGGTTGTGAATTTCTACTGCTTCCTTTGCAACTTCAAAAAGTCCAATGCCTGACACCGCAGTAGGAGTGTTGGTGAAATAGCGCTCTACAAACTCTGTTGAAAGTCCCACGGCTTCAAAAATCTGGGCTCCGATATATGACATATATGTACTGATCCCCATTTTTGCCATGGTTTTATATAGGCCATGATCAATGGATCCTATATAATTTTTGATATATTTTGTTTGATCCGCGTCATTTGGTGCCATGGATGCAACAAGTCTTAAGGCCACGTATGGGTGAACGGCCTCAGCGCCATAACCACCTAACAGGGCAAAATGATGAACTTCATAGGCAGATCCTGTTTCGACAATAAGACCTGTACTAGTTCTAAGTCCATGTTCGACGAGACACTGATGCACGGCAGAAGTTGCAAGCAGCGCTGGAATGGCCACTCTAGTTGAGCTTACATTGCGGTCACTTATGATAAGAATGTTAACCCCAGAGTGCACGGCTTCTACAGCCTGCGCGAGGATACTCGCCAGTCTCGCTTCAATAGCATCGGCGCCCCATTCTAAAGGGTAAGTTATATCCAAAATCATGGTACGGAACTTGTTTCCTGTATATGAGGCGATGTGGCGAATCTTTTCCATATCATTCTCATCTAAAACAGGCTGTTCTACCTCTAAGCGTACTGTTGGATTGGTATCCATCACGTTGAGCAGATTTGGTCTTGGTCCGACAAAGGAAAGCAGTGAGGTAACCATATCTTCACGGATTGGATCGATGGGAGGATTGGTGACCTGAGCAAATAACTGTCTAAAATAGTTGTATAAGGTTTTAGGTTTTGCCGAGAGTACTGAGAGAGGGGTATCATTACCCATTGAAAGAATTGGTTCTTGACCGTGCTCTGACTGATACCGGATAAGTCTGTCGATACTTTCCTGGGTGTAACCGAACACCCCAAGAAGTAATGGTAAACTAAGATTATCAGTGGGTTTTTCATAGTTACCCTTAATGTCTGAGATCCTGATTTTAACTTTGTTAACCCATTCCTGATAAGGTCTGGCGCAGGCAATCTGATTTTTAATTTCTGCATCAGGGATGATACGAGCCTGTTCGGTATCAATTAAAAGCATTTTGCCAGGTTCAATACGCTGGTGTCTTAATATATCGTGTTCATCAAGGTTGAGAACGCCCTCCTCGGAGGCGAGAATGACTCTGCCGTCCTTTGTTTCAATATAACGTGCAGGACGCAAACCGTTACGGTCAAGTGTGGCACCTATTTGCCTACCGTCAGTAAAGACTACAGCAGCCGGTCCGTCCCATGGTTCCATCATGGCGGCATGGAATTCGTAAAAGGCTTTTAAGCGTTTATCCATAAAGCGGTCTTTTTCCCAGGCGGACGGGATCATCATCATAATTGCCTGAGACAGTGGATATCCGGCCATGGTTAAAAGTTCTAAGACATTATCAAACGAGGCTGAGTCAGACTGACCTTTGAAAATAAGAGGCCATAGTTTTTCAAGATCACTGCCCAAAACGGCAGAAGTGATTTGCTGTTCGCGGGCTTTGATCCAGTTAAAGTTACCGCGTAAGGTATTGATTTCACCATTGTGTGCAACCATTCTGAAAGGATGCGCAAGTGACCACTGAGGGAAAGTGTTGGTAGAGAATCGCTGATGAATAACTGCAAGTGACGAGGTACAGCGTGCATCATCAAGATCTCGGAAATATTGTCCAATCTGTGAGGCTAACAATTGTCCCTTATAGACCACGGTTCGTGCTGAAAATGAAGGAATATAGAATTCCTTACAGTGTTTGAGATTAAGATTGTGAATGGCAATAGAACTGCGTTTGCGGATAATATATAGTTTGCGCTCAAGGGCGTCGGTTACTAGGAGATCACTGCTGTGTCCGACAAAAATTTGCCTTATGACTGGCTCTTTTCCTTTAACTTTAGGGGACATTTTTAGCTCAGTATTAATCGGCACATCACGCCATCCTAAAATAATCTGACCTTCAGCAAGAACCGCTCTTTCTATTTCCTCTTCACAGGCGTGTCTTGAGGCTGCCTCTTTGGGCAGAAAAATCATACCGACACCGTATTCTCCAACTGGTGGAAGATGAATCTGTTCTCTTTTTAGTTCCTGTCGATATAGTTCATCTGGGATCTGAATGAGAATACCGGCACCATCACCCTGTAATGGATCGGCACCTACAGCGCCACGGTGTGTCAGATTGCGGAGAATTTCCAGACCCTGACTTACAATACTGTGACTCTTGCGTCCCTTGATATCTACAATAAAACCAACGCCACAAGCGTCATGCTCGAAATCACTGCGGTACAGCCCCTGTTGCTGGCTGTTTTTTTCACTAATAGGTGTCATGGACTTTGCCTTCCTTTATTTATTTTTATTAAAGACTGTAGTAGAGTTCAAATTCTAGTGGGTGTGGCGTGGCTCTGACACGTGTATCTTCCTGTATCTTTAAGTCAATAAAGGACTCTAAAAGATCATCTGTGAAGACTCCACCCTGTTGTAGAAACTCATGATCGGCTCTCAAGGCAGCAATGGCCTCTTCAAGTGAGGTACATACTTTAGGAACGTTGTTGGCCTCCTCTGGAGGTAAGTCATAAAGGTTTTTATCCATTGGATCGCCTGGTTCAATATGATTTTTAATTCCATCAAGTCCGGCGAGCAGCATGGCTGAGAATGCCAAATATGGATTGGCAGTACAGTCTGGGAACCGTACTTCAATATGGGCTGCCTTCGGATTTAGTGAATATGGAATTCGAATGGATGCCGAACGATTAGAGGCGGAGTAAGCCAGCATCAGTGGTGCCTCAAATCCTGGAACTAGTCGTTTATAGGAGTTAGTTGAAGGATTGGTGAAGGCATTTAGAGCCTTGGCATGTTTGATAATGCCTCCAATGTACCATAAGGCTTCCTGTGACAGACCCCCATACAGATTTCCTGCAAAAATATTAGTTCCATTTTTTGAAATTGACTGATGGCAGTGCATGCCAGAACCGTTATCACCGGCAATTGGCTTTGGCATAAAGGTGGCTGTTTTGTTATGCAGATGGGCTACATTATGGACAATATATTTGTATAGAATAACCTCGTCAGCCTTTTGCGTTAGAGAGGCAAAACGGGTGGCAATCTCGTTTTGACCGGAAGTGGCAACCTCGTGATGGTGGGCCTCAATGGTTAATCCCATCTTGGACATAATCTTACACATGGTTGAGCGAATATCCTGTGAAGAGTCAACAGGAGGTACTGGGAAGTAACCGCCTTTGACCATAGGGCGATGACCTTTGTTGCCTCCTTCATATTCAGCATCGGTATTCCATGCCGCTTCCACATCATCAATGCAGACCATCGAGCCCTGCATGTCAGATTTAAATCGCACGTCGTCAAAGAGAAAGAACTCAGGTTCAGGACCAAAGAAAGCCTCATCGCCGATTCCAGTGCTGCGCATATAGTCTTCCGCTCTTTTGGCCACGGAACGAGGATCTCTTTCATAACCAGTCATAGTTTCAGGATCAAGAATGTCACAGCGAATGAGAATGGTTGGTTCCTGGTAAAAAGGATCAAGGACGACTGTATCTATATCTGGTTTTAAAACCATGTCTGATTTATCAATACCTTTCCAGCCTGAAATGGATGAGCCATCAAACATTTTTCCGCCTTCAAAAAAGCCTTCATCGATTGCGTTGATGGGAAGGGTAATATGGTGCTCTTTGCCTCTGGTATCAGTGAATCTCAAATCTGCAAATGAAACCTCAGCCGAGGTGATTAGTTTCTTAACGTCTTCGTAATTCATGGTATTTCTCCTTAACAAGATAAAATTGTGTTGAAGCCTGCTTTATTATGTGTGCGCATTCTTTTTTAAATCAAAAAAAATATGAATTTTCACCAAAAGTGAACTATAGATAAAAATGTGCACTAAAATGAAGCATAGGCGATGGCAAGGAAAGATAATTCGTAATTTCTGATTATTATCTGCTTTAGTATCAATAAGATATTTGTAATCTTGCAAAGAAGCGTCAGAACTTAGAATGCCGTGAAAAACTGTTTTTCAAGGAAAATTCTAAGTTTATACTGCACTTTAATTGTGCGTTATAAATAGTAATTTTGTAGGGGGAACTTATCTTGAGTGTTTTTGTTAACGGATATGTACTTCGCTAAAGACATTTTTTTTCAAGGGAATAATGTATTTGTGCCGTTAAGACATTTTTTGCATAAGGTAGTTCATCCTAGGACTTGTGGTGAGACAGGCATGATCTTTGTTTATCCTGATAATATCATGCTATCCTTTGGTCTCAAGGCATTCCTTTTTTTTCATTATTTATTGAGTGTGTTTTTAGGTAATTTTTGACAAAACTGCTACAATAAACTCATGTGCTGGTTCTTTTTCTTTAGTGTAGATGATTAGGCAATGTGGTATGGTTTTTAAACAGCAGCGTACAGTATGGAAACTCAAAAAAAATGAACTTAAGGAACCCAATGATTCATTTCATTCTGACCCATCCATATCTCATTTATCAAATTTAGCAGACGAGGCTAGTGCAGCTCCTAATGCTGATGTCGGTCAGAATACATCCTCAGAGCCAACTATTGAGCATGTTTCACAGGATGAGGATTCTTACACCACTGCTTTAAAGGAAAGTAGTGTAGGCGACAAGAGTCAGTCTACTTATGAGTGTCGAGTGCCATTAAGTAAGGCATTTTTCAATCCTAATCTAACTGCTCCGGTGGTTGATGGGGAAAGTATTGCACTTGAGCCTAAGGGTGCCGAGAAGGCAAATTGGCGTAATCTTCCTTACAGACTTAGAAATAAGCGTGCGGATATTTTTGTGGATCTGAACTCAAAGGTTGAATATCTCCCATCATTGTTAGCTTTTTTAAAGACAAAGCAGTTTGATGTTAAGCCTTATGATGATACAGTGCATTATCTTCCAAGCGATATTCTTCTTGTTGATGAAACCACCCTTGTGGATGCCGGTACGCTATTAGTACTGCAGAAAGGTAAAAGATACATATGGGAGGAACTCAAAAAAGAGTTCGGGACACGCTTAAATGATAAATGAAAATTTCTACACTAGAGTTCTCACGGCAGACGATAAGGATCTAGTTTTGAGAATGGAAGAAATAGAGTATCGTTCGCAGAAAAATGCCTGGAATGCACAGTCTCTTCTTGAATGTTTTGCTGATGTCTATATTATTATTGGCCTGTTTTACGTAAAAAAATTAATCGGTTTTTCTGTGATTTATAACTCAAAACTATCCACAGATCTTTTAACCATTGGTGTAGATCCTGATTTTCATGGCAGGAAACTTGGTTCAATGCTGTTACGGGATACTCTTAAGGTCGCACTTGAAAATGGTATCAAAGAGTGTTTTTTGGAAGTGAGAGTTTCAAATCTTATTGCGCAGAATCTTTATGAAAAATACGGATTTGTAAAGGTGGGGGTGCGTAAGAACTATTACAATGCCGTTTCAAATCTTCCTCCCGAAGATGCTTTCACAATGCAACTTGGTGAAATCAAAAAAAATCTTGATAAGGTGCTCGCACTTTAGTTAGCTGTCTGTTTATTTTGCCTTCCTTTTATGCTTAACTTTAGACTTATTGATTAATAAGAATAACTTTGAGATTTTCTGAATGTTAACTGAAAGTTTGACTATATCTTTTTAAAATCAATAACAAAGAGGAGATTTATCGTTTAGGAAGCATGTACATTCTTAATGCGTAGGTTGTAATCTACAATTTTGTAATGACTATGACTTTGTGTCATGTTTTGTATAACACATAATTCTACCTTGGTAGTAAATAATCATCAGACAGGAAAATGCAATGCTAATAGGTATTCCTAAGGAAAGTTTTAGCGGTGAGACTAGAGTTGCAGCAACTCCAGATACCGTTGGGAAACTAAAAAAAATGGGCTTTGATGTTCAGGTTCAAAGTAAAGCAGGTGCACTTGCAAGTTTTGACGATGCTTCTTTTGAGGCTGCTGGTGCAAAAATTGTAAATAGTAAACAGGTTTGGGGAGCAGATATTATCTTTAAATTAAATGCTCCATCAAATTCTGAAATTGAGCTTATGCATGAAGGTCAGGTTTTAGTTAGTTTTATAAGACCTGCTCAGAATCAAGAACTTGTCGACAAATTGAATGAGAAAAAAGTAACCGTGTTGGCTATGGACATGGTGCCTCGTATTTCTCGTGCTCAGTCATTGGATGCATTATCTTCGACAGCTAATATTTCAGGTTATCGTGCTGTTGTTGAAGCCGCTCATGCTTTTGGTAGATTCTTTACAGGCCAGGTTACTGCGGCAGGTAAAGTTCCACCAGCCAAAGTCATGGTTATTGGTGCCGGTGTTGCCGGTCTTGCTGCCATTGGTACTGCTCATTCATTAGGTGCAATTGTACGTGCTTTTGATACAAGACTTGAAGTTGCCGATCAGATTAAATCTATGGGTGGTGAGTTCTTAAAACTTGACTTCAAGAACGAAGATGGCGGTTCTTCTGATGGTTATGCTAAAGTCATGTCAGATGAATTTATCAAGGCCGAGATGGAACTCTTTGCCAAACAGTGCAAAGAGGTAGATATCATTATTACCACTGCCGCTATTCCAGGAAAACCTGCTCCAAGACTTATCACCAAAGAGATGATTTCTACAATGAAAGCAGGATCTGTGATTGTGGATCTGGCTGCTGCTACCGGTGGTAACTGTGAAGGAACTGAACCAGGAAAGATTAAGGTCACCGATAATGGTGTAAAGATGATTGGCTATACTGATTTGGCTGCACGTCTGCCTGCACAGTCTTCCCAGTTATATTCCACTAATCTTGTCAATCTTGCCAAACTCCTTTGCAAAAACAAAGATGGCACCATTGATGTCAATTTTGAGGATGTGGTTTTAAGAAACATGACAGTAACTAAGGATGGTGAGGTTACCTTCCCACCTCCAAAGATTAGTGTTTCTGCAACACCTCAGGCTAAGAAAACAGAGGCTCCGGCAAAAGTTGAGCAGCATCAGGTAAGTCCAGTCCTTAAGATTGGCTCAATGATTGCTATGCTGGTGCTCTTTGTGCTTATCGGTGCGTACGCTCCTGCGGAATTTTTACCACACTTTACTGTGTTCGTGCTTTCAGTCGTTGTTGGTTACTATGTGGTCTGGAATGTTTCGCATTCACTGCATACACCTTTGATGTCTGTAACTAATGCTATATCAGGTATAGTGGTGGTTGGAGCTATGGTGCAGATAAGCAACAGCTCTATACTCATTGGTATTTTTGCCTTTATTGGCGTGCTGATAGTGTCCATCAATATTTTTGGTGGATTTGCCGTCACCCGTCGTATGTTGGCAATGTTTAGAAAACAGCAGTAAGTAGGTAAGGAGATATAATAGTATGTTGTTAGGTTTAACTCATATGGCCTACATTCTTGCAGCACTGTTATTCATAACTGCGCTGGCAGGTTTATCAAAGCAAGAAACAGCTAAAATGGGATGTATGTCCGGTATTGTTGGTATGGTCATTGCTCTTGTTGCAACCTTTACCAGCGTTTCTGCCATGGGCTTTGCTGCCATTATTTTCGCCATGCTTATTGGTGCTGTTGTTGGCCTTTACGTTGCAAAGAAAGTTCAGATGACTCAGATGCCTGAGTTGATTGCCTGTCTGCATAGTTTTGTGGGTTTGGCAGCTGTTCTAGTTGGTTTTAACAGTTTCATCAAATTAGGCGTTGATCCTGTAACGGTAGCAGGTAACTGCACTGTTCCAGTTGAAGGTACTGCTCAGGAAGTTATGGCTAAAGTTGCAGCCTGCAAGGAAGAAGCCTCAAAAGCCGCTGAACATGTGGTTATGACTTCAGCCATGTTTAATACTGAACTTGTAGAGATATTCCTCGGTATTTTCATTGGTGCTGTAACTTTTACCGGTTCTATTGTTGCTTATGGTAAATTAAACGGGACATATTCTCTTAGAATTTTCAAATCTGCTCCTTTAACACTGCCATTTGGTAATGCCTTGAACCT
>CACYBT010000214.1 GCA_902772715.1 uncultured Succinivibrio sp. | reverse complement strand
AAGAACTGTGATAGGCGGTAAGCCCGATCAAATAAGGCTGGAAGACTATTTAGTCTACCCAAAAACATTTGCGAAACTAAAGTCAATTAAGATTAAAAAAAGGATTCCAAGAATAAAACCACCAATGACAGGATAGATTTTTAAAGTGCCCTCATAGGTTGATAAATCAATAGCAGGAATCAGCAGTGAGAAGACTGAGGCTGCAAGCATGATGCCGGCACTAAAACCTAATGATAACTGTGTATAAATTTTACCCTTGTTGTTAAAAAGGAAGAAAACAAATGCCGCCCCGAAAGTTGTACACAGAAAGATGAAAAGACCGCAGTATGAGGCCAGCATCAAGGTATTAGTAACATCCATGATTTCTTATTATTTTTTGTTCAAATATATTTTATCTTAACATTCTTAAGTCATTACTTTCAAAAAATTTTGAGTTGAATGCATAACAACTTTTTATTAAAGAACAAATTCAATGATGCCACTTACTTAAAAGCATAAAGATAGATCATATTTTAAGGCGGTGTAACCTGGAAAAAGACGTCTCAAAAGAAATTATATTTAAAATTTCTGGAAACTCTAGTATATAGATATGATGAAAAATGAATTTAAAATATTTCTCAATCTAAGTAAAGAGCATGATAACTACGATAATACAGGCGGCAAGCATTATAAGAAGGCATAACTTGTTGAAAGTGGAAATAGTGCTGCCAAGGTTCTCATATTTGCTTAGATAGCGTTGTCTATAGACATAGGCATCTTCATCGGATGGCACGGTTTTAGTATCAGTACCTAGCGGGACTTTAGCAATATAGGCTTCCTCAATGAGAATTAAAAGTTTATGCAGGACAATTTTTTCATGTGCTTCACTAAAACGCAGACTTTTTACATACTCTTTTGCACATTTTTTAGGATCAAGATCATTTAGAATAAACTCCATCTCCTCTAACTTATGGGTACTTACAAAAAAGGCCTTTAACTGATATTTAAGGTAATTAAAATCAAAGCTCATGGCAATCCTAAAACCTTATAATTTATAGAATCAGATAGGGAGGGGGATAGAAATAATAAAATCCCTGCTGCGCAGGGATTTTATCACTATATGAGCAAATTAAATCTGCTCTGGTACCATCTTGATGTGTCCGCAAGGGCATTCCTGAGCACAGACACCGCAGCCTTTGCAGTAGTCATAGTTAAACTCATAGCCTTTGCCTGCACCTAACTTGATGATTGCACTGTCTGGGCATACACCATAGCAGTTGTCACATTCCATACAGTTACCGCATGAGAGACAACGACGTGCTTCAAACACAGCATTTTCTTCAGTAAGTCCTTTCTGAACCTCATCGAAAGTACCGCAACGTCGTGCAGCCTCAAGTTCTTCACGTATCTGCTTAGGAGCATCAGTATAGTACCAAGGATGCATATCCTCAAACTTGGCGATTTCATGCTTTTCTGCTTTCTTGTAGGCACGTCCATTGAGATAGGCGTTAACGCTACGTGCTGCATGTTTACCCATACCGATGGCACGTGTTACAGTACGGTCTGTACTGGCGCAGTCACCTGCAGCAAAAATGCCATCAACTGAAGTCATCATGGTTTCATTGTCGATAACCACACTGTCCTTCTCCATGTTCAGACCACTGATCTTGGAGATTACAGAAGTATCAACATTCTGGCCGATAGCAAGAACCACTGCATCAGCAGGGAGTTCTTCATATTCGCCTGTTGGCTTTGGTTTGCCGTTCTCATCTAAGACCATCTTTTCAATCTTAAGAGAATCTTTTCTAGCCTCAGCAATAGTTGATAACCATTTTACCTGAATGCCTTCTTCAATAGCAGCATCCATTTCTTCTTCATTGGCTGGCATCTTGTCACGGTTACGACGATAAACAATAATAGGCTCAGCACCAATACGGCGTAAAGAACGTGCAACGTCAACTGCGGTATTACCACCACCATAAACAGCCACACGGCGTGCAATCTGGATGTCACCCTTAGTTTCAATTTCACCTAATACATTCAAAGCATTAAGAATTGATGTTGTATCTCCCTGTGGAATATCAACATTGGTAGAGATTGAAGCACCCAAGCAGAGAATTACAGCATCATAATTGCCACTCCTTTTCTCGGCCTCAATATTCTCAACCTTGCGTCCACACTCAATTTCAACACCCATATCAGTAATACGCTTGATTTCGGCATCTAAAATGTTTCGTGGCAAACGATATACTGGGATACCATATCGCATCATACCACCTGGTTCCTGCCCCATCTCAACGATGTGAACCTTGTGGCCGAAACGACGCAACTGATAGGCAGCTGACAGACCGGCAGGACCGGAACCTATGATCAGAACTTTCTTACCAGTCTCGCGAGATGGTATCTTAAAGCCAAGATTATGCTCTAGTGCATAGTCACCTAAAAAACGCTCAACAGAGTTGATACCTACACTTTCATCAAGGAAACCACGGTTACATTTGCCTTCACAGGTGTGATAACAAACACGTCCCATACAGGCAGGTAATGGATTCTCCTCAGTTAAAACGCGCCAAGCGTGTTCATAGTCACCTTCACCTGCATAATAAAGCCACTGCTGGATATTTTCACCGGCTGGACACTGATTATTGCATGGTGGCAGTTTAAACACATTAACTGGGCGCAATGTACGCCATGAACCAGTATGGTTACTTAAAGAAGTAGCTGGATCAAGGGTAACAGCGAATGCTTTTTTCTTCATGATTAACTATCTCCTTTATACAGACTGATTACGTTCAAAGGCCTGAATTGCAACTGGTGCGGCCTCAGTATTGTCGTCATCAAGTAAACCGAAGTTCTTGATGTTCTGATCACACATAGCCTGTAATCTTGCGACCACATTTGGATCGGCCTTCTTACCGGTCAAGTGAGCATAACGGCGCTGTAATTTGAGATAATTCAAAACAGGCTGTTTCTGACGGATTTTACGTACAGAAGTTACCTTACCATATTCAGCCTCATACACAGGGAAGAAGCCAGTTTCCATAGCAAGACGTGCAGCAGTTACAGTACTTGAAGAATTTAAGCCCCAGCCTAATGGGCATGGTACTAAAATCTGAATGTAACGTGCTCCATGGAAAGACATTGCCTTGGTAACTTTATTCTCTAAATCACGCAGATCGGCAACTGTAGCAGTGGCAACATATGGAATACCATGAGCCATGGCAATAAGTGGAACATCCTTACCTTTACCCCAGTCTGCACCAGGAGCATCACCGACAAGCTGAGTAGTAGCGGTTCTGGCTGCAGGAGGAGTTGCGGATGAACGCTGTACACCAGTGTTCATGTAGGCCTCGTTATCGTAGCAGATATAGAGCACATCATCATTACGCTCAAACATACCAGACAATGGACCAAAGCCAATATCAGTGGTACCACCGTCACCGCCTTGAGCAATAATACGTGGAGCATTCTCCTGACCATGTTTTTTGGCAAGGATCCTTGCTGCGGCAGCCAGACCAGAGCCTACAGAGGCAGCATTACCAAACAGAGAGTGGATCCAAGGTATCTGCCATGCTGATTCTGGATATGGAGTAGAAAACACTTCAAGACAACCTGTAGCGTTTACAAGCATGATTTGACCATTTGTAGCTTTCATGGCAGCATCAATGGCATAACGGGCACCTAATGCTTCACCACAACCCTGACAGGCTCTATGACCTGAAATTAAACTATTTGGACGATCCTCTGATGCCTGAATGGTACGCATAGCAGGATTTAACATACGATTACCAACGGTGTTGGAGCCGGTTTGGTAAAATTTGATTTTCTCTAACATTATCTATCTCCTGCTTACATATTGACAGAATTGTCAATCTGAGACTGACATATTGGGCCGTTAGGGAAAGATACGCCCTCAGTCTTCTGAGTGTAGGAATTTAAGACACTAGCGTCGACATCAAAGAATGTAAATTCTTCAGTGAACTTGCCATCTAGGGCATTCTTGACAATGCCATTGATAGTGGTACCGTAAATGGCACGACCACCTAAACCGGCAACCACAGTCTTAATATCACAGTTCTTGCCTTCCATTGCTCTCTTTACTTCAGGGCAGATAATGCCTCTTCCACCAAAGGAAAATGCACGCTCAAGGCAGATAACCTGCTTGGTGTCACCAATGGCTTCAGCAAGTTTTGCATAAGGGAATGGACGGAAGGATTTTAATGAAATGATGCCTACATTGATGCCTTCTTTCTTTAATCTGTCAATCTCATCTTTAGCAGTACCAACAGAAGAACCAAGAATAATAAGTTTAAGATCGGCATTCTCGCAGTTGTAGCAGTCTAGCAGACCACCAGATTTAGAACCGGTTAATTCACGGTATTCTTTGGTCACATCCTCAATTACCTTAAGAGCACGGGCCATCTTGCGCTGCTGAAGAATACGCACTTCAGTGAAAGCCTCAGGACCAACCATGGCACCCATAGAAATAGGTTCTGAAGTGTTGAGATACTCATTTGGCTCGTATTCTTTTAAGAACTTATCAACCACTTCCTGTGAAGGAATATCTAATCTCTCAAAAGCGTGTGACAGAACAAAACCATCCATGCACACCATAACTGGTAAACCTACGGTCTCAGCAATTTTGAAAGCCATAATGTGAGTATCAACTGCATCCTGATTTGACTCACAGAATAACTGCAACCAGCCTGAGTCACGCTGAGACAAAGAATCAGAATGATCATTCCAGATATTAATTGGTCCACCAATAGCACGTGAGGCAACTGTCATCACAATAGGAAGACCCAAACCAGATGCGGAATAAATGCCTTCGACCATAAACAGTAAACCTTGAGAAGCAGTAGCAGTATATGTTCTAGCACCACCTGCAGAAGAACCTATGGCGACTGACATTGCAGAGAATTCAGATTCTACGTTTAAAAAATCGCAATCTTTTAAAGTACCTGTTTTAACAAATTTACCAACATTCTCAACAATATGGGTTTGTGGAGAAATTGGGTAAGCACAGACCACGCCAGGGCGGCATAAGGCTACAGCCTCGGCAACGCCTAAAGAACCTTCAATTTGCTTTAGCATTTTATACTCCCTTTATATAGTTATAAGCAAGGGCAGCGGTTTCAGCATTAGCATCACCCACCTTACCAGGATATCTTTCTTGGAATGCTTTCTGAACAGACTCAAGTTTTAAAATATCTGTTACAGCAGCGAGAGCGGATAACATAGGAGCACCTGGCAGAGGTTTACCAATTTTCTGCATAGCAAAGTCTGTAGCAGGAACAGTAAAAACATGTCCTTTTGGTAAAAACTTGCATAGTTCTGGGACAACAATTTCAGGATCGTCTTTGGAATTAATGATCGCAAATCCGTTTGGATCAAGACCACCGAAGACATCAACAGAACCTAAAAGAGTTTTGTCCTGTACTAATACAACACCAGGTTTTGAGATTGGTTCATGTGTACGTATCTCTTTATCATCAATACGTGCATATGCAACCACTGGTGCACCAGTTCTTTCCGATCCGAAAGATGGGAATGCCTGTGCATGGTGACCTTCATAAAATGCTGCTAAAGTCAGCATTTCAGCGGCTGTCACAACGCCTTGGCCTCCACGGCCATGTAATCTAATTTGAAGCATACGGCTCCTCGTTTGCAAGTGTAATAAAAATAGTTCTAAATGAACCTTCTAACATCTCTAATTTTAGTAATTTTTCATCTTTTGACAAATTTTAATTCTGCAAAAAATAATAGTTTTCAAAAAAAATGAAAATTATTTAAAAAATGAAAATTTGAGATTATTCTGCCTTTGAGTAACCGTATTTAAAGGAAATCAAATTTATTTATCTGGTAAGCACTAAACAGTTTTGTGATCATTTTCAAAAATTATGATGCATTATTGTGCCGAAGTAACAAACAAAAATATTTAGTATACATATATATTAAATATATGTCTGTTTTCAAGTTTT
>CACYBT010000213.1 GCA_902772715.1 uncultured Succinivibrio sp. | reverse complement strand
TTTCAGGCTTTTTTTATTCATTTTTGGTCAAAAAGTCGGGGGTTCGATAACTGATTTATTTCTTCTCATTTTTAAGTAAATCTCTAATTTCACGCAACAACTGAACATCCTGTGGATCTTCTGGTGGAGTCTCTGTTTTCTCCTCTGCCTCATCCTTTAACAGACGGTTCTTAAGATTGATTATAATCTTAATAAAAAGGAAAATAGCAAAAGCAATGATGGCAAAATCCAGAACATTCTGTAAAAATACACCATACGTCAGCACCACTGCAGGATTGGTATCTGTTTTGTCAATTAGTGTCACTGACAGATCTTTAAGATCAATATTGCCAACAATAACACCAACTATTGGCATGATAATATCTGCCACCAGTGATGACACAATCTTGCCAAACGCAGTACCAATAACCACACCGATTGCCATATCCATGACATTACCTTTTACTGCAAAATCACGGAATTCTTTTAAAAAGGATTTGCCAGTATTTACAATATGACTCATTTTTTTCTCCTCAATTTAGTCAATATACATTACGAAGTCAGTTTATAGCGAGTTTTAGCATCACGTTCAATAATATTCACCTCAAACACTGTATCAGTATCAAGATAGGTATCCAAAAGCATGGAGCGAACTTCTTCAGCATCTTTTAGGCTGGTAAAAACACGTGACCAGGATTTATCTACCCCGGCATCAAAACGAAAGTCTTTTTGCTTAAGATTATCTTTAAACTTATAGGTATTACCTTTTACAACTACTTTATATGTTGGTGTTCTTGCAGAGACAATAAGGTTTGCAAAGGCCTTAGGATAAATATACATAAGCCACAATAAAGCAAGGCAATCAACATAGGCACGATGAGCCTCATAAAAATAGCCACTCATAATATTAAGGAATTCTAATTTTCCACTGCCAAAACCATAATCCTTCCACATTATTTCCTTTAGGGAACAACACCAGGACAAAGACCTTAAATTACTGAAACGCTCTTCAAAAAAAGGTCTGTCAAAGGCGGCGTTATGAGCTACCACCAAAGGTCTGCCACTTAAAAAGCGTGCCACCATTTCATCATCAAAGCAATGATCTTTAACCATTTCATCGGTGATACCGGTTAATTTAGAAATCTCCTCAGGAATTGGCGTTTTGGGATCTTCAAACTCATCATAATATCGGTCAACAGATATGAGCAGTTTTCTGTCAAGAGAAAAAGTAGCCTTCACCATTCCAAGTTCAATGATACGGTTACGTCTTGCATCCATACCCGTGGTTTCTGTATCCAAAAACACAACAGAGTAGGTCTTTTCACCTTCTAATGGAGGATTAAGTATAATCGGAAAGTGAGTATCAACACCTTCAATTGTTAAAGGAATTTTCTCTAATAAGCGGTAGTTTTCAGGATGTAACTTTATATTTTCAAGTAAATGCAGAGGAAAACTGTCATTCTTAGTATTCATACTTTATTAGCAAATAAAAATTCAATTGGTTAAAAAACGTATGTATTATACAAAATAATTTTAAACAAAGTTATTTTTAAGGAATTTTAAGTAAAAATTACTATTTCCATACAAGCACCATGATATTTCATTAAATTTTAGTAATTATCGCCTTACATCTGTAAATCAAATAGTTCAATAACACCAGTAGATTTCACACCAAGACAAGATCAGGCCAAGATACTTTGTGCATTTTTGGTGCAAACATTAATCCCATCAAAAAAAATTTATGGCATCAAAGCAAATTTTGTGATTCCATATATTACGAACCAGGTTCCAAACCACTAAATTAAATTTTGATTTTTTTGAGGACATAGAATATGAAGATATATAAAAATGCTCTTGAACTGATTGGAAAAACTCCACTTGTGGAATTATCAAAAATTACGGAAATGTTTTCACTCAAAGCAAATATTTATGGAAAATTTGAGGCCATGAATCCATCGGGTTCAGTTAAGGATCGTGCCGCCTATGGCATGCTCAAAAAAGCATTGGATGAAGGCATTATTAATGAAAATACTAAAATTATTGAACCTACGTCTGGCAATACAGGAATCGGACTTGCACTGATTGGTGCCGTTCTTGGTCTTAAAGTCACACTTGTTCTTCCTGAAACTATGTCCGTGGAAAGACGCAATATTTTAAAAGCCTACGGGGCAGATCTTGTGCTAACCGAAGGTGCCAAGGGGATGAAAGGTGCTATTGCCAAGGCAGAGGAATTGATTGCGCAGAATAAGAATGCTTTTATGCCACATCAATTTGATAATGCAGCCAATGCGACAGCTCATTATAATACTACCGGTCCTGAAATCTATGAGGATACTGACGGCAGTGTGGATTATGTTATTTCTGCAGTCGGAAGCGCCGGTACCATTTCCGGAGTAGGTAAATACCTTAAGGGAAAAAATCCTAAGATAAAGATTATCGCTGTAGAAGCTGCATCCTCAAGTGTACTGTCAGGAAATAAACCTGGCGCCCATAAAATACAGGGGATTTCGGCAGGTTTTATTCCAACTATCTATGATAGTAGCGTAGTTGATGAGATTATTCAGGTTTCTGACGATGATGCCTTTAGTAACGGCAGACTGTTAGCACAAAAAGAGGGACTGTTTGTGGGAATATCTTCAGGTGCGGCACTTACCGGTGCTATAAAGATTGCACAGCGTGAGGAAAGTAATGGCAAAAACATTGTGGTAATTCTTCCTGATAGTGGAGATCGCTACCTGTCTACCCCATTATACCATCAGGATTAAATTTTAAATTTTTATTACTTAGGACATAACATGACTTTTAACAGAGTAAAAGAGGCTTCCGATTCAGCAATCGCCTCTATTGATTCTAAAAGCAGACTTAGAACTGCCATTTTCTACACCGGGGCGCTTATTCTCGGTGCTCTTGTAGGTTTTATGGGTAATGATGATGTTAGCGCCATCTATAACTTCATCGCCAGTGTATTTACCAGATTGTTTTCCTTTATAGCAGTACCAGTTATTGCCATCTCTCTGATTTCGACACTGTCAAAACTGTCTGCTGAATCCAAAGGTGGCACAATCTTTTTGCATACCATATTCTATACGCTTTTAACAACCATTTTAGCCGCTGTTTTAGGCGCTATCATGTTCAGTATCGTAAGCCCAGCCAATGTACCGACAGCTCTGGCCGAAGAAGGAGCGGCGGCTGTTGGAAAATTCAAGGAATTATCGTATCTTGAACATTTTCTCTCCATAATTCCCAATAATCTTTTGCAGCCATTTGTGGTTGGAAATGTGCTCTCAATTCTTATGGTTGCAGCCGCCTTCGGTCTTGCTATTGCAACCATGCCTAATTCCAAGCACAAGGATGCCCTCCTAAATTTAATTGCAGGTTTTCAGGAATTACTATTTATTCTTATTCACTGGCTCATAAAAATTCTGCCATTAGGTATATTTGCCTTTACTGCACAATTAGTGGAACAGTTGGAAGCCGGAGTTATTCTTGGGGGAATCGTTGCTTACTTTGGAGTAGTGATAAGTTCAAATCTCATTCAGATGTTTATTATTCTCCCTGCCATTTTATTACTGCGCAAGTTAAATCCTCTCAAAATTGCCAGAGGGATGCTGCCAGCATTGGCAGTGGCATTATTCTCAAAATCATCCGCCGGAACTTTGCCTGTAACAATTGCCTCTGCCGAAGATAACCTAGGAGTGGACAAAAGAGTTTCACGTTTTGTGCTGCCAATCTGCACCACTATCAACATGAACGGCTGTGCAGCCTTTATTCTTGTGACTTCAGTTTATTTACTGCAGAATGCCGGAATTGAAATCGGCTTTTCAACCCTGATTACATGGATCTTCATTGCCACCTTTGCCGCTGTAGGAAACGCAGGCGTACCAATGGGATGCTATTTTCTGACACTATCTTTGGTATCATCCATGAATGTGCCTGTTACTTTAATGGGTATTATTCTGCCGGTATATGCAGTTATTGATATGATTGAAACCGCGCTGAACGTTTGGTCTGATTCTTGTGTAACCAATATTGTCAACGAAGAACTTAAGGATAAATTACCAAAAGAGCTTCCAGCATAAAACACCCTTCTACAAAGCAGGCGCATTATTTATATCTGCGCCTTTTTTTTACTATTCCTAGCCTTAGATTCTGCACTATCATCATTGGCATTCATGTTACCAGGCTCACTATTAAGAGGAGTAGGAGGCGATGGAGGCGGCAATGTGTTTTTCTTGTTTAAAAAAGGAAAATATTTTTCCAGAGGATTGGCCAAAGACAGTTTATCAATACTTATAAATACGCGTGAATCTACCTCATCAGGTGCCACCAAACCTTTTGAAATATAGAACATTAATCCATCTGGCAGTAACATATAGTTACGAGGTTGTACCTCATACATGGCAGTTAATTTATACAGATTCATCGAACCATACTTTTTAAAAGTATCATAAATGATATTAGAACAGATCGTGGCGGCATACTGTGGCTTTTCAAAGAGATCATTAAAATCAACAATATGAAAGTTTTCAGAATTGGAATTAAAAACTTGAGTAAATGATACCGTTTCGCCATGAAAATTCTGGGTTACAGAAGCATATGTTGAGAAAATTTTAATGGGTTTGATATTCGCAAAATTAAGATAGATTTCCTGTGTAGCATCAGATGAAAAATAAATTTCTACATTCTCATCATTCACATCCAACTTATCAGTAATATACTCAGTAAAACGATTATCAAAATCACTTGAATAATAATTTATATAAAAACTGCAGAGGTGATTAAATGCCTTTTCTTTACACTTATAGGGAAGATGAAAGATACTTTTGGTATAGGTATGGTCTACAACCACTTCATAGGTTTTCTGACGCTTAAGAAAATCATCAACATCGGGTGCGGAATAGGAGACTATTGGGAATAAAAGAAGTATCGACAGTGAGTTAAATTTCAACATAAAAACGCCTTTACTTACTGTTACTATTTTCAACTGTCAATTTTTTTACATCAACAATTCTAGAAGTGGTTTCATAACCAGAAAATCTTGTTATCATGAGAGTATTTTCCGCAAGCCTGCTTTCATCCATAATCTGTCCGTTTTCATCGAAAGTTATGGTATAACCGCGTTTTAGAATATTAAGAGGATTTAGCCCCTCAAGTTTTGAAATAAGAACCAGACTCTTAGTATATAAAGCTTTATGTTTTTCATTAAAATCCAGTTTTTCAAGGCGTAACACCAAATTTCTCAAGCGTTGCATATAGACAGTTTGTAATGAAATTATCAGTGAATCTAAATAGCCTAAGCGTGCGCTGAAATTAAGTCTCAAAAGACTTTTATTAAAGATGCCACCTATAGCGGAATTAAGTTTTAATACTTTATCCCGTAACCTTACATCATAATGGACTATCATCTGCAAAGGCTCAGAAGATAAAAGTCTGGTCTTCATATCATTTAGATCAATAGTATAACGATAAAGATATCCTTCAACCGCCTTATAGGAACGCATCATAAGAAAAGACAGCCGCTCACTATGCTTATCTACAAATAAAGAGGGATCATGAGCCTTAAAAGATTTTAACACTTTATCAAAATGAAAACACAGGAGATCATAGTGCTGCAAAATAGCATCAGTTAATTCCTCGCGTTTTTTTTCAAGTAAGGCATAAATTTCATTCTTTGTCACCGCAGTTACAAATTCAGCGGCTCTTGTAGGCGTGGCGGCTCTTACATCCGCTGCATAATCAGTTAGCATCTGATCAGTTTCATGTCCCACGGCGCTGATGATCGGAATACTGCTTAAGGCTACTGCCTTAACCACTTCTTCATCAGAAAAAGCCATAAGATCTTCTACAGAACCTCCGCCTCGCCCAATAATAAGCACATCACAGTAAGCATGTTCATTGGCAAAACTAATGGCATCAACCAGAGATTTTCTAGCATTCTCCCCCTGTACCAACGCATTGTAAATGACAATATGAACACCGTTGTTACGGTGATTAATTGTGGTGACAATATCACGTATAGCCTTGCCTTCAAGAGAGGTAATAACTCCAACGGTATTGACAAAAGACGGGATTTTTCTTTTTTCACGGCTAAAAAAGCCCTGTTCTTCAAGTTTATTTTTTAAAAACTGCAGTTTTTCAAGAATGGTGCCAAGTCCTAAACGACGCATACGAATAATATTGAACTTAAAAGCCCCATTTTTAGTATAAAGAGAAAGACGCCCGACAACTTCTACTCTATCTCCGATTTTAGGTCGAAAATACAGTCTCCTTGCTCCACTTTCCCACATTACACAGTCGACCGTAGAGCCATCATGTTCATCCTTTAATTTAAAATAAAGATGCGCATGCTCCTTGAGTTCAGAAATTTCACCATAAACCGTAAAAGGAGCAATACTTTTGAAATGGTTGGAAGTAGCACATAAAAACTGTGAAACACTCCACGCCTCAGGAGTCGGAAGATTAGAAGTACTTTCAGTGACAGTAACTTTTGATGAAAAATTCTCATTTTCATCAACATAACCTATAGGCTCAACACTATCTGCAGTCATATCCAGTTCCTAAATCCGCAATTGGGATAAAGCCGTAAAACAATATAACCATTATACAATATGGCATATACGACTGAAATATGAATAAAACATAAACCATTTTGCAGCATACGACTTATGGATTGACAGCTTTATTCTGCCGAATAAATCGCAACCTTGCTGCTGAAATCTCTCCCGCATTTCTTGAATATTTTAATATTTTTCAAATAAATATCATTTTAAAATAAATTATTGTTGACAAAAGTTTTTTTATCTTTATAATTGCTGAGGTCGGATGCGGGAATAGCTCAGTTGGTAGAGCATAACCTTGCCATGGTTAGGGTCGCGAGTTCGAACCTTGTTTCCCGCTCCACTGCGGCGCGTTAGTAAAGCGGTTATACAGCGGATTGCAAATCCGGGGAGTTCAGTTCGACTCTGAAACGCGCCTCCACTGATAAAAAAGAATGCCCAGGTGGTGAAATTGGTAGACACAAGGGACTTAAAATCCCTCGGACCTTATCCGTCCGTGTCGGTTCGACTCCGACCCCGGGCACCATTCTAAACTGTTCTCATCCCAATTTTTTCAAAGCTCAAGTTTTTCAACCCAAGTTTTTCAAAAATTGTGTACCAGTTTTTGTGCATTCGTAATTTAGCTTTCAAAAATTTTGCATTTAATGTGGCTTACGGGCATGTTTAATCATGTTTGGAACAGCAATATCCTTCCTATACTGTGATACAGGCTCAGGTACGTGAAACAGCTTTAAAGTTTCCTTCTGTGTCTTGGATATTGTCTTTACTGCGCTATACCCGTCACCGAACTCGACTGTTTTTATTCCCTGTAAATCCCTTAGAATTGTTCGTACAGAATGATGAGGAAGCTTAACTCCATTTTCCTTCATCTTTCTTAGCAGGTATTCAATTCTCATATGAAGGCTAAGTGCAATAAACTCAACAAAGCACTTTCCTGGCAGACTTTCTTCAGATGAAGTATTGAATCTGTCACAGCTCATCTTTACCTTCAAATCATTAAAGCAGTCTTCAACAGTCCTTCTGTCCTTATAACCGTAAAACGCCTGTTTGCCTTCACCAATACAGTCAGATACGCAGACAAAGATTCCGGCTTTGGAGTTTGCTTCCTGAAAGGCCTCATTATTGATTCTGATTAAGCCGTCTTCTTCCTGTAT
>CACYBT010000212.1 GCA_902772715.1 uncultured Succinivibrio sp. | reverse complement strand
TTTAGCTTGTGTCAATCTGTGTAAGTTGGCAGTAACACCCATGATGAAGAAACGCTTCGGACGTATAATTAATATTTCTTCTATTGTGGGTCAGGATGGCAATCCTGGACAGTGCAACTATGCCGCTGCCAAAGCCGGGCTCATTGGTTTTTCTAAATCTTTGGCCAAGGAGGTTGGATCTCGAGGCATCACTGTTAACTGTATTGCTCCAGGTTTTGTTGATACTGATATGACTAAAGCCTTAAATGAGGAACAGTTAAAGGTCTGGCTTGAAAAGATCCCTTTGCGTCGTGCTGCGAGTGTTGACGATGTTGCCGGTGCAAGTGTTTTTTTGGCATCAAATTTGGCTTCTTACATAACTGGATCTACTATTGATGTGAATGGTGGTCTGCATTGTAACTAATAATCACAATTTAAAAATTTGTTGGTTTCCATGGAAAAGCCTCAGTCTTGGTACTGGGGTTTTTTTAAGTAAATTAGGATTAATAATGTAATGTTACCTGATGATGTTCTGCTCATTGATGCCAGAGGATTAAAATGTCCTGAGCCTTTAACGTTACTCCGAAATGCCGTAAGACAGGCAGATGTGGGACAGGAAATTACGCTATTATCTGATGATCCTGTATCGTTACGGGATATTCCGGCCTTTTGCAGTTTTATGCAACATGTTCTTGTGTCTCTGCCTCATGAAGGACATGAACATGAGTTTATTGTAAAAAAGAAAGGTTTTTCATAATTTTTGAACAGACTATAACCTTGTCTAGAAAAACTACTAAACTGCTAATCGCGTTAAGAGATATATTGGGAACAGCCAACGTTTACCATTTATTTTATGGTATAATTTTTGCATAAAATGTATTTTTAGCGCGTAACCATAAACACCTAACGCCTTTTGCTTTTGAGAAGATAGCATGAAAATCTCAAGTTGACTAGCCTAAGTTCTTCGAGAACTACTCTGTTTATGTTATCTTAGTTTCGTATGCTCCCCAGTCTGTAGTGATGAGTTGGCCCTAAAAAAGTCCTGTGGGGCAGGACAGTCAACTTTGTGTTGTCGATTGTGCCAAGCATTTGCAATATTGGCGAAGGGTTAACCAACATTCGTAGTTTAAATTTTCTGTAAACATTTTTACATCGTCGGAAATATGGTGGCACGTATATGAAAATTCATGTTTTGCATACAGGTCAGGTTAGAGTATCGCCTTATTTGCCTTTTGGAGGAGATAACTGTAGTTTGCTTAAAGCCTCTGGAATGACAACACCAAAAAAGGATTGGCTCTGGCTACCGGTCTCTGTCTATCTTATTGAACACCAAAAAAAGCTTATTCTCGTTGATACCGGCTGGCACAGAGATATGTCTCCTCATGGAGTGTACGATAAGCGTGCTCAAATTAAAAGTCTTGGTTCACATATCTTATATCTTGTGAATCAGGGGCTACTTCCTGCTGGTGAGGCTGTCAATGAACAGCTAGAAACAATGGGAATTACTCCATCTGATCTTGATTATGTGCTTTTGACTCACCTAGATTGCGATCATGCTAATGGTTTACGTGCTCTAAGGGATGCAAAACATATCATGTGTGCTAGTGAAGAACTTGAATGTGCCCGCAGAAATAGTTTTATCCGTTATCAGAATAAATGGTGGAAAAACGTTAATCTTCAGACTTTTAAATGGAATGGCACAGAAGGACCTGTGCATAAATCATTTGACCTGTTTGAGGATGGCAGTGTCATCATGATTAATATTCCTGGACATTGTGATGGTCTTTGCGCGGTGAAGATCGTCAATGAGTTGGGTAAATATGTTTTACTGTTCTCCGATGGAGGTTATGCCACAAAATCCTGGAAGAATATGATCACAAGTGGCATTTCTCTTGATAAGAAAATGCAGCTAAACTCTTTACAATGGATCCGTGAGCAGTCTTTGCATCCTGATTGTATAGAAAGTCTGGCCAATCACGATAGTGAAATCAGACCACATATAATTAACCTTTGATTATTGCTTTGATGAAAAGAAAAATGGGCATTTTTTGGTGAAATTAGATTAGGGAAGTGTAATATCTTGACGGTGCAATACTAAATAATTAATTGCTCAATTAGCGAAGTTAGGTATGAAGAACCAACTGTCTATACCTTCCTTTTTATGTGTAGTCTAGAATAATTTTTGGTCATGTGTCTTGAACGATAGGGGGATTTTTTTTTAGAAGACAGCATCATAATTGAACCCATCTTTTATTTAAGCAAACAGACTGTTTTTAAAACATTTTAGAAATGTAAATTCTAAATTCTTGTATCGCATTAATCTTCTTT
>CACYBT010000211.1 GCA_902772715.1 uncultured Succinivibrio sp. | reverse complement strand
GGCAGACCAAAAGGATCCAAGAATAAAAAGACACTGCGACGGGAGGCTAGAATTAGGAAATACCAACATCAAATTGAGACTGGAAGTCTCTACCTCAAAACATCAATTTGATCGAATTTTAGGAAAAATTGTGCTAGCAATTAATGCTAGGGAACTTAAGGTTATTTGTTAAGACAACCTTTAAATGCGTTATGGTGCGCAACAGAATTTTTAAAAATTTGCTGTCACTGTTCAAAGGTTCTGCATTGAAAATTTTAAACTCTTATTATTATGCTAGAATATTAAAAAATAATGAACGTCGGGTTCATTTAGCTCCTAACATAAGTGTTTTTGATCTGTGAGAACAGTTTTTTAATCTTAATTCAAAAGACTGTCACAATTAGAAAAGTTCGCTGAATCACTTTGATTGGGACATGTTCCACTAAAATTGCACTGTCAATGTTATTAACTATATTCATTGGGATTTAACACACAATATGAGCCAAACAGATAGTATAAGTACTATTTCATCTCCTTTTGTAAAATTTACTCCTGCGGTATGGGCATCATTCAAGCACGAAGACGAAAAACTCACCATGACAGAAGAAGAGCTCTCTCACTGCTTGGCTTTTAATGACAAATTATCCCTTGAAGATGTCAAAAACATTTATCTTCCTTTGTCTAGTCTTTTAAGAATGTATTTCCTAAGCCGACACGACAGACTTTCTGTAATAGAAAAGTTTTTAGGCTCTCCTATGGAGTCAGCTCCTTTTATCATTTCCATATCAGGATCAGTTAGTGTAGGTAAAACTACTACTGCCAAGCTTCTGTGTGAACTTATCAAACAGTGGCCATGCCGACCTAAGGTTAGTCTTATTACTACTGATGGATTTCTTTACCCAAATGCATATCTTGAAGAACGAATGATCCTCGGTCGTAAAGGTTTCCCTGTTTCGTACAACAGCAAAAAACTTATATCTTTTCTATTGGATGTAAAAGAAGGGAAATCAAATCTCAAGGTGCCAGTGTATTCCCATTTGACCTATGATATTGTTCCAGATGCATATACAATTGTTGATAGACCAAATGTACTCATTATAGAAGGTGTGAATGTATTACAGGATGCCACAGAGTATCCTGAATTTCGAAAAAAAGCCTTTATATCTGACTATATAGACTATTCTATATATGTTGATGCTGAAGAAAAACTACTTATGAAGTGGTATATTGATCGTTTCCTAAAACTTAAGGATGAAGCCTTCAACGATCCGCATAGTTATTTCCACAAATATGCAGACTTACCTGACGAAAATGCCAAAAGTATTGCAAAACTCATTTGGGAGGCCGTAAACCATGCCAATCTTGTGGAAAACATTCTGCCTTGTCGTAATCGGGCTCATCTCATTCTGAAAAAAGGCGAAGAGCACCATATTGAAGAAATCTATTTGCGTAAATAAGAATTTAATCGATGAAACTGATGTGTCCAGAGGAGAACGACATGATGGTCAAATCTCCTACATTCAGTAGCAGTTCGCCTTTGTTTGATATGCCAAGAGCTGTGCCGTAATAGCTTCCCTGCTCATTTTCCACTCGAACTTTTCTGCCTAAAAGCAGATTATGTTGACCAAAATACTGCATCACCTCTTCCCTGTCATTGTGCATATACTGCGCACAAACCTCATTAACCTTATCTATGATAGTGGCGCATAAAGCATTACGTGAAAAATCCTCTGGTTTTTTTGAGAAAATTGCTCCACAGCGACTTTTTAAATCTTTGAAATCTTCATCATATACATCTACTCCAATACCTATTACTACCTTATAAATACCTTTATATGGTACAGTTTCAATAAGGATCCCACCTATTTTTGCATCATCATAATAGATATCGTTTGGCCATTTGATAAAGACATTACGTAGACTATATTCCTCTATAGCCTTGGCGATAGCAACTCCGATGCCGATGGACAAACCTTCAAGACTTTCAAATGTTTTAAAGGATTTCATAAGCGAAAATGTTATCTGCTTACCCACGCCTGAAAACCAGATATCTCCACGTCTGCCTCGTCCCTTAGTCTGTAATTCAGCAATGAGCGTATCACCATCAGTAAATTTATCAATATTTTTGAGCATGAAGGTATTAGTGGAGTCAACACAGTCCATAACCTTTACTCTGCAGGAAGTTTTTGTGCTTTTGTAAATTATTTTTTCATCAAGAAAATCAATGGGGTTTTTTAGATGTACACCATTCTTATCTGTAACAATCAAATGGTATTCGGATTCAAGCGAGTTAAGACATGCCGTCAGTGTTTCCGAATCAAGATGTAGCGCATCAATAATATCGTAATAGCGTAAAAAAAATGCCTCTGCACAATTTAAAAGATGCAGGATCCTGATTTTTACATCCTCTTCCAAGAAAGCTCCCCCTTAGGTCCATATGTTCTGACTTCAGGAACAAGTAAGATACCAAATTTTGCATAAACTTCAGCAATGATATATTGAGCCAAAGCTACTACCTCATTAGGTTTAGCATCCCCGCGATTGACAATTACCAAAGCCTGTTCTTCCCATGTTCCCACATTACCATGAGTAATACCGCGACATCCAGCCTTTTCAATGAGCCATCCGGCAGCAAGTTTACATAAATGCGCTTCATTGGTAGGATAAACCGGCATATCAGGATACTGTTCCTTAAGTTTATTGGCCACTTCTTTTTCTATTTCGGGATTTTTGAAAAACGAACCGGCATTACCAATTAACTTAGGATCAGGTAATTTAGCACTGCGCATCTTCTCGATCCTTGCTCGTAACGCAGCACCATCCTTAAAATGAAGATTTTTTAAACCTTGATACGTAAGTTTTGGAATAAATCGAGAAAACAGTCTGAAAGTAACTGAAGTAATAAAAAGTTTCCTCTCACAATGGTGTTTGAAATAAGAGGAACGATAAGCAAACTCACAACGTTCATGAGAGAAAGTCTCCCTAAAATGACGCTGTAAATCATAGGCTTCAATTTCAGTAATCAAATCACCAATCTCAACACCATAGGCACCTACATTTTGAATGGGGGCAGCACCTACAGTACCAGGAATGGCTGAGAGATTCTCAAGTCCATAAATCTTATTTTCAAGAAGACTTTCTATAAGGTCATCCAAAATTACTCCAGACCCAACCTTGACCTTAAAAAAATCTCCCTCTTGAGTTATGTTAAGACTTTTAATTTTGTTGATAAGTACCGTACCATCATAATCATCAGTAAACAGCACATCCGAGCCATGGCCCAAGATTATGATTTCATCTTCATGAACTGTCTTCAGATCATTTTCAGTGTTGATGATAATGCCGTTTTTTGAATGCACGTGCAAACCAAAAGTATTATAGGGAGTTAAATCAAACATAGCCTAATAAATTCTTTTTATATCACCGCCCAACATCCTAATTTTGCTTTCAATATGTTCATAGCCTCTATCCATATGATAGATACGATCAACAATAGTAATTCCTTCTGCAGCCAGCCCCGCAATTACCAATGAAGCCGAAGCCCGCAAATCAGAGGACATTACCTGAGCGCCTTTCAGCGAAGCAACACCTTCACAGATAACAGTATTACCTCTTATTTCAAGATGAGCTCCCATACGATTTAATTCAGCAATATGCATAAAACGGTTTTCAAATATTGTTTCCGTAACGCTACTTACTCCCGATGCCAGGGCATTCAATACAGTAATCTGTGCCTGCATATCGGTTGGGAAACCAGGATGCGGAGCAGTTACTACATCTACAGGATGAATTTGACGGTTACGCATATCTGCAGTAATAGATGTACCATCCACAGTGATTAAAGCATTGGCATCACGCAGTTTCTGCAGTAAAGCATCAAGCGTAGATGGCATGGTATTATGACAGGTAACAATTCCGTGCGTGGCTATGCCGGCAATAAGATACGTTCCGGTTTCAATACGATCGGCAACAATGGCGTGAGTACAACCGTTCAATTTCTCCACACCGTTGATAACTACACGTGACGTCCCCGCTCCTTCAATCTTTGCCCCCATTTTATTGAGACAGGAGGCTAAATCAATAACTTCAGGCTCTAAAGCGGCATTTTCAATAACAGTTTCACCTTCGGCTAAGGTTGCAGCCATCATTAGATTCTCAGTTCCAGTTACCGAGACCTTATCCATTATGATATGACCGCCGTGTAATCTACCTAAACCGACCGCGGTAGCCTTAATATAACCATCTTCAAGGCGGATCTGAGCGCCCATTTCCTTAAGTCCTTTGATATGCAGATCAACAGGTCTGGCGCCAATGGCACACCCACCAGGTAAAGAAACCTCGGCCTTACCTGTATAAGCAACCAGTGGGCCTAACGCCATAATGGATGCCCGCATAGTTTTGACTAATTCGTAAGAAGCCACAAAACTAGTCACTGCACCTTCTAAAGTAATCTGTCCATTCTGTGGTTCATATAAACACTTCTTACCTAAATCTTCTAATAACTGAATACAGGTTTTTACATCTGCCAAATCCGGGACATTTTTTAATACCACCTTTTCGGATGTAAGTATTGAACACAGCAAAATAGGCAGTGCCGCATTTTTAGCCCCCGATATTTGAACCTCACCATCGAGAGCCTTTCCACCCTCTATTTGAAACTTTGCAATTTTAAAACTAGTCATTTTCTCACCATTGAGCCATACCTATGTATTCTAGCACGGTAAAAATTTTAAAAAAAAACAGTACATATCTGTTACGAAATTGTGCTTATATCGTACGGAGTTTCCTGATATACATAATAATTAAGCCAGTTGCAGAAAAGCAGGCTAGCATGTCCTCTCCAAGTACACAATGGTTTCTTGTTTGGATCGTCATCTGGAAAATAGTTAACGGGAATTTTAGGATCAAGATTTGCTTCAAGATCGCGATAATATTCAAGTGATAACGTATCAGCATCATATTCTGGGTGTCCTGACACATAAACCTGTCGATGATCTGGAGAAATACCTAAATACATTCCAGTTTCTGTACCAGATGCCAATACCTTGATATCAGTCCTATTTTTAATAACATCCAAAGGAAAATCACAATAGCGAGAAACAGGTACATCAAAAACATCATCAAAACCGCGTGTCAAGGTATCAATCTGTGAAGATAAATACTCTTTATAAACACCTGAGAGTTTGTTTTTTAAAAACAAAATATCAATGTCATAGTAAATTTTGAGAGCAGCCGCCACCCCCCAACAAGAAAAAAGAGTTGAAGTAACATGTCTTTTGGCCCATAAGAGAATCTTACTTAAAGAGTCAAAATATGAAACATCACGAAACTGCAACTGGTCTAAGGCTGCGCCTGTCACAATCATTCCATCAAAATTCTGCTCTTTAATTTCATCAAAACTTTTATAAAAAGTATCCATATGCTCACGCGGAGTAGACTTAGGAATATGATCGTCAACACGCAGCAGCGTTATATTAACCTGTAAAGGAGTGTTTGAAAGTTTTCGCATATACTGAATTTCAGTATTAATTTTCTTTGGCATAAGATTCAAAAAAAGAAGACTAAGAGGTCTTATATCCTGATGGGCATAACGTTCTTCAGTCATGACAAAAACCTGTTCAGAATTAAGAACAGATTTAGCAGGGAGATTATTTGGGATATTAATTGGCATCTTTTGTCCTAAATCATATTTATTGACAATAAAAGAAAAGTTCAAAAACACAGTAAAAATTAAATTCTAAAAATGTGATATTGTAAACAATCCTAGAAGATCTGCCAAACAAAAAAACAAAGAATTGAAAAAAATACTGGGTTTCAGGCATAAAAAAACCAGCCTCAAGACTGGTCTTAATAAAAGAATTGGCGGAACGGACGGGGATCGAACCCGCGACCTCCTGCGTGACAGGCAG
>CACYBT010000210.1 GCA_902772715.1 uncultured Succinivibrio sp. | reverse complement strand
GTTCGTATGGGTAAAGGTAAAGGTACTGTTGAGTACTGGGTTGCTCCAATTCAGCCTGGTCGTGTACTTTTCGAGATTGGTGGTATTTCTGAGGATGTTGCTCGTGAGGCTTTTCGTCTTGCTGCCGCTAAACTTTCAGTTACTACTACCTTCGTTCGTAAGCAGGTGATCTAATGCAAGCAAACGATTTACGCAATAAGTCCGTTGAAGACTTAAAAACTGAACTTTCTAATCTTCAGCGTGAGGAATTTAACTTACGTTTTCAGTTAAAGAGTGGCTCTTTGACACAGACTGATAACGTACGTAAGGTGCGTCGCGATATCGCACGTGTTAACACTATTCTTTCTGAGAAAATAAAATCAGAAAGTGCAAAGTAGAGGAAGACATAAATGGCTGAAAAAATTGCTCGTTCCTTACGCGGTCGTGTTGTCAGTGATAAGATGCAGAAAGCATGTGTAGTAGCAGTTGAGCGTCGTGTGGCTCATCCTGTATACGGTAAGATCCTTACCCGTACTACCAAATTGCATGTATCTGACGCTGAGAATCTCGCTCACGTTGGTGATCTTGTAGAAATCTGCGAATGCCGTCCTGTTTCTAAGACAATAGCCTGGAAACTGGTCAGTGTTGTGGAGAAGGCTGTTAACGCCTAATCAAAGGTAAAAAATTAGACCGCAGGCATTTTTGTGCTTGCGGTCTCTTTTTTTTTGTGGTATATTTTAGCGCCTTTCTATTTTTGGAATAGAAAGTGGTTGTTATTTGTTTTTAACGGAGCATTTAGAAATGATCCAGATGCAGAGCATGCTTGACGTAGCCGATAACTCTGGCGCTCGTGCTGTTATGTGTATTAAGGTTTTAGGTGGTTCCCACCGCCGGTATGCAGGCATAGGCGACATTATTAAAGTGTCTGTAAAGGACGCTATTCCACGCGGCAAAGTTAAGAAAGGCGATGTCCTTGATGCTGTAGTTGTACGCACCAAAAAAGGTGTTCGTAGAACTGATGGTTCAGTGGTTCGCTTTGATTCAAACGCAGCAGTTTTATTAACTGCTCAACATGAGCCTATTGGTACTCGTATCTTCGGACCTGTTACTCGTGAACTTCGTTCCGAGCAGTTTATGAAGATTGTATCTTTAGCTCCAGAAGTAATCTAATTTTATTTCGGGAGTAACTAATTATGGCAGCGAAAATTCGCACCAACGACGAAGTGATCGTCATCACTGGTAAAGACAAAGGCAAAACTGGTAAAGTTACCAAAGTCCTAACAAGTGAGCACAAGGTGTTTGTCGAAGGCATTAATGTCAAGAAAAAACACCAGAAAAAGAACCCAACTCTTGGTATACAGGGTGGAATTGTGGATGTTATTGCACCTATTGATGTGTCAAACGTTGCAATCTATAACCCAGATACAAAGAAAGCAGATCGTGTTGGCTTTAGAGAAGAAGACGGCAAGAAGGTTCGTTTCTTCAAATCCAACAATAAGACTATCTCAACTTCAGCCAAGTAATTTTTTAAAGGAGAATAACGATGGCGAAACTGCATGATTTATACAAGCAGGAAGTAATCAAAGCCTTAACTCAGAAATTTGGTTACAAGACTATCATGCAAGTCCCTCGGATTGAGAAGATCACCCTGAATATGGGTGTAGGTGAGGCTGTTGCCGACAAGAAAGTTCTTGAGAATGCAGCACGTGACATGACTGCAATTGCAGGTCAGAAGCCACTAATCACCAAAGTTCGCAAATCCGTAGCGGGCTTCCATATTCGTGAGGGATATCCAATCGGTTGTAAAGTTACCCTGCGCGGTGAGCGTATGTGGGAATTCCTCGAGCGTTTAATTGTGATTGCTATTCCACGTATCCGTGATTTCCGTGGTTTATCTGCTAAATCATTTGATGGCAGGGGAAATTATTCAATGGGTGTACGTGAGCAGATCATTTTCCCTGAGATTGATTTTGATAAGGTCGATGCAGTACGTGGTCTTGATATTACCATCACAACTAGTGCTAAGACTGATGAAGAAGGCAGAGCTTTACTTGAGGCCTTCAATTTCCCATTCCGTACTCAGGCCACTAAGTAATTCGAGGATAACACATGGCTAAAACTTCAATGATTTATAGAGATCTTAAGAGAAAGCGCCTTGCTGAAAAATATCGCACTAAGCGCGAAGAACTCAAAAAGATTATTTCAAGTGTTTCTTCTTCTGATGAGGAGCGTTTTGCAGCAGTTCAAGCTTTATCAAGACTGCCACGTGACTCAAGTCCATCACGTCAACGTAATCGTTGCAGTGAGACTGGCCGTCCACACGGTTATTTACGTAAATTCGGATTGTCCAGAATTAAATTGCGTGAGCATATGATGCGTGGCGAAATCCCTGGTCTGCATAAGGCTAGCTGGTAAGAGGAGAATTAACAATGATGCAAGATCCTATTGCGGATTTTTTAACCCGCATTCGTAACGGCCAGGCTTCTGGCAAACTGTCCGTTTCTATGCCTTCATCCAAACTGAAGGTTGCCATTGCCAATCTTCTCTTAAAGGAAGGTTATATTTCTTCAGTTGCCGAAAATGGCGATGTTAAGAAAGTTCTGGAAATTGGTCTTAAATATTATGAAGGCGCTCCTGTAATTGAGATGATCAAGCGTGTTTCACGTCCTGGTCTGCGTATTTACAAGAGAAGCAGTGAATTACCACGCATTATGAATGGCTTAGGTATCGCTGTGATTTCCACATCCAAGGGTTTAATGACCGATCGTGCTGCCCGTAAGGACGGCCTGGGCGGCGAAGTAATCTGCTACGTCGCATAAGAGAGGGAGGAAACATGTCACGTATTGCTAAGGAACCTATTGCTGTTCCTCAGGGCGTCGAAGTTGCTCTCGACGGTCAGAAAATTACTATCAAGTCTAAGAAAGGACAGTTGTGCCTCAATGTTCACCCATTGGTTACTGTAACTTTTGATAATGGTACTTTAAAGATTGCTCAGAAGGATGAGTCTGCTGATTCTAATATGCAATCCGGTACTACCAGAGCCTTGCTTCACAACATGGTTGTAGGCCTCGATAAAGGTTTTGAGAAAGCCTTGAAACTGGTTGGCGTGGGTTATCGTGCTGCTGTTAAGGGTAAAGTTTTAAATCTCGTACTGGGTTATTCTCATCCGATTGATTTTGAGTTACCAGAAGGTGTTACTGCCGAGTGTCCAGCACAGACTGACATTATCCTAAAAAGCTTTGATAAGGCTTTGTTAGGTCAGGTCGCCGCTAAGATTCGTGCCTTCCGTGCTCCAGAACCATACAAGGGTAAGGGAGTTCGTTATGCCGATGAAGTTATTATCATTAAAGAAGCTAAGAAGAAATAATAGGGTGGCATAATATGTTTGATAAAAAAGCAGCTCGCATTCGCCGTGCTACTAAATCACGTGCCAAGATGCATGAATTAGGCGTAACAAGACTGGTTGTAACCCGTACACCACGTCATATCTATGCTCAGATTATTACTAAGGATAACAAGGTCTTAGCATCTGCAAGTACCTTAGACAAGGCTCTTGTAAAAGATCTTAAATATACAGGTAATGTAGAGGCCGCCAAGGTAATTGGCAAGGCTGTCGCTGAGCGTGCAATTGCAGCTAAGGTTGAAACCGTAGCTTTTGACAGATCAGGCTATCAGTATCATGGTCGTGTAGCAGCATTGGCTGATGCCGCCCGTGAAGCCGGCCTTAAGTTCTAGGAGTGTGAAATGCAACACAGAGATGAAACTCAAGCTGGCGAACTGCAGGAAAAATTAGTTGCAGTTAATCGTGTGGCAAAAGTAGTAAAGGGTGGTCGTATCTTTTCATTCACCGCTTTAACCGTAGTTGGTGATGGTAACGGTCGTGTTGGTTATGGTTATGGTAAGGCCAGCGAAGTTCCTGCTGCCATTCAGAAGGCAATTGAACAGGCTCGCCGTAATGTTAATAACGGTATTCAGCTAAACAATGGTACTTTGTATCATGCTGTTAAGGGTGAACACTCAGGTTCCATGGTATACATGCAGCCTGCCTCAGAAGGTACTGGTATTATTGCCGGTGGTGCTATGCGTGCCGTACTTGAAGTTGCCGGTGTACGTAATGTGCTTGCTAAGGCCTATGGTTCAACCAATCCTAACAATGTGGTACGAGCCACTGTTGCCGCATTAGCATCAATGCGCACTCCTGAGACTATTGCTGCCAAGCGTGGTCTTAGCGTAAAAGATATTCTGGAGTAAAAAATGGCAGATAAGAAAACTGTTAAAGTTACTCTTGTAAAGAGTGTTATTGGTCGCAAACCAAAGCATGTTGCGACTGTTAAAGGTTTAGGCTTACGCCGTATTCGTCATACTGTGGAATTAGAGGACACTCCTTCTGTTCGCGGTATGATAAATAAGGTTAGCTACTTGCTGAAGGTAGAGGAGTAAACCATGTTTCTAAATACTTTAAAGCCTGCAGAGGGCTCTCACAAAGTTGCCAATCGTGTAGGTCGTGGTATTGGTTCTGGTTTGGGCAAAACCTGCGGCCGCGGTGTGAAGGGTGCTGGTGCACGTAAGAGTGCTCACAAGAATCCTGGTTTTGAAGGCGGTCAGATGCCAATGAAGATCCGTCTGCCTAAGTTCGGTTTTTGGTCTCCAAAGGCTGAGGTTACTGCAGAAGTTTCTTTAAACGATCTTGCTCATGTTGAAGGCGATGTTGTTGATATGAAGGCATTGCTCGATGCACGTCTTATCACTAAAAAGATCAAGTATGTTAAGGTTATACTCTCCAGAGTGCCAAACTTTACCAAAAAGATCACCTTAAAGGGCATTGGTTGCACAAAGGCTGCCAAGGCTGCCATTGAGGCTCAGGGTGGAACTGTGGAAGTTGCATCCTACTCAGAGCAGGCTTTGGCACGTCGTGAGGATTCTGCCCGTAAGTCTGCCTTAAAACAGAAGACCCGCCTTGATAATCTTGCAGCTGTAGGCAAGGTAAAACCTGCCAAGAAGACTGCTGAGCAGAAGGCTGCCAAAAAGGCTTCTAAGGCATAATAATAGTATAGGGGCATAATGCCCCTTAATGAGGTTTTGCATGGCTAGAAAATCGCTTTTTGAAAGAAGTCGCGACATGGCTTCACAGCAGAGTAAAGGTAACGGTGAACTGCGTTCCCGTCTTTTCTTTGTGGTGATTGCTTTAATCATGTTCAGACTTGGTTCCTATATACCGGTTCCAGGTGTGAATGCTGACGTGCTTCAGCGTGTTTTCGATTCGCAAAGCGGAACCATTATTGGCATGTTCAATATGTTCTCAGGAGGTGCTTTAGAGCGTGCTTCTGTTTTAGCATTGGGAATTATGCCATATATTTCTGCATCCATCATTATCCAGCTGCTTGCTGTAATTAACAAAGATCTGGCTGCGCTTCGCAAGGAAGGTGAGTCAGGCCGGCGTAAGATTACGCAGTATACACGTGTTTCAACGGTGTTTCTTGCTGCTCTGCAGGCATTTGGTATGGCTACAGGTATTCCTAACATGATGCCGGGACTTGTTGATAATCCTGGTTTTGGTTTTTATTTTGTAACCACTGTTAGTCTTGTCACAGGAACAGTTCTGTTAATGTGGCTTGGTGAACAGATCACCGAACGTGGTGTCGGCAATGGTATATCGCTTATCATTTTTGCCGGTATTGTTGCAGGTTTGCCATCTGCTTTGGCCAGAACCTTTGAACAGTCACGTCAGGGTGATTTATCCACGATTGCTCTGCTTTTGATTGGTGTAGTGGTGGTCCTTGTGACCTTCTTCGTGGTTTTCGTTGAGCGCGGTCAGCGTAAGATCGTAATCGAATACGCTAAACGCCAGATGGGTAATCGTATTTATTCCCAGCCACGCTCTAATTTGCCATTAAAGATCAATTTATCAGGTGTTATTCCAGCAATTTTTGCTTCGTCAATTATTCTGTTCCCTGGTACTGTTGTTTCTTGGTTTGGTCAGGGTGATAATGCGGTAGCAAATGTACTGAGTAATATCTCACTGTTTTTGCAGCCTGGTCAGCCTTTGTATGAACTGCTGTATGCCGCTGCCATTGTTTTCTTTACTTTCTTCTATACTGCTCTGGTATTCAATCCAAGAGAAGTTGCAGAAAATCTGAAAAAAGGTGGTGCTTTCATTCCTGGTATTAGACCGGGTGAGCAGACAGCCAGATTTATTGACAAGGTGATGACACGTCTGACTTTAAGTGGTTCTTTATACATGGTATTAGTTTGTCTGGTGCCGCAGTTACTGATGAACTGGTTTAATGTGCAGTTCTATTTTGGTGGTACTTCCTTACTCATTATCGTGGTGGTCTGTATGGATTTTGTCTCGCAGCTGCAGAGTCATATGATGAATCAGCAGTATGGCGACATTATGCGTAAGGCTAACTTAAAGAATTATGGCCGTTAGTTTAAAGTTAATTGGAGATATGAAATGAAAGTTGGAGCTTCAGTTAAAAAGATTTGCCGCAACTGTAAAATTGTACGTCGCAATGGTGTAGTTCGCGTCATTTGTGTTAATCCTAAGCATAAGCAGCGTCAGGGCTAATGCTTAAAAGTGCAAGAATTTCTTGCACATTCACTTCAAAGTCTGTATAATCATACAGCCTAAAAACACTAGGAGCGATCCTAGTGTTTTTGTCTGACATGCCAAAGTGCACTATACCGGTTGTCGCGTATCCTAACGGGCTTTGCGACGACCTTTGTTTAACCGACCTATCTTATATTTAGGAGATCAATAGTGGCCCGTATAGCTGGCATTAATGTGCCTGATCAAAAAATTGCCTTGATTGCTCTTCAGTCAATCTACGGCATCGGCCCAACCCGCGCAAGCCAAATCCTGGCAAACGTAGGAGTTGATGAATTGACTAAGTTTAAGGATTTAGACGAAGCAGTCATTGACAAAATTCGTGCCGAAGTTGCTAAGTTCACCGTTGAAGGTGATCTTCGCAGAGAAGTTTCTATGAACATCAAGCGCCTAATCGACTTAGGTACTTATCGTGGTTTACGTCATCGCAGAGGTTTACCTGTTCGCGGTCAACGTACTAAGACAAATGCACGTACCCGTAAGGGACCACGTAAGAGTATTAAGAAGTAGGAGAGCTTAGATGGTAGATAATAACAGCAAGGCTCGCTCAAGCAAACGCTCCAAAAAGCAGGTTGCTGATGGTGTAGCCCATATCCATGCATCTTTCAATAATACCATTGTCACCATTTCTGACAGACAGGGAAATGTTTTATCCTGGGCTACAGCAGGTGGTTCTGGTTTCCGCGGTTCACGTAAATCCACTCCATATGCAGCACAGGTTGCCGCAGAGCGTGCAGGTGAATCTGCTAAAGAATTTGGTGTTAAAAACCTTGAGGTTCTGGTTAAAGGCCCAGGTCCTGGACGCGAGTCATCAATTCGTGCTTTAAATGCACAGGGATACAAGATTACTAACATCACTGATGTTACTCCTATCCCTCATAATGGCTGTCGCCCACCTAAAAAGCGTCGCGTTTAATCCTCAAGTTCAATTTCTGGAGAAAGATAAATGGCAAAATATACAGGTCCAGCCCTGAAATTAAGCCGCCGCGAAGGTGTCGATCTATTTTTAAAGTCTGGTGTTCGTGCAATCACCGATAAAATCAGAACTAAGAATTTAGAGAATGCACCAGGTCAGCATGGCGCCAATAAGGCTCGCCTTTCTGATTACGGCATGCAGTTACGTGAAAAGCAGAAAGTTCGTCGTATTTACGGTGTACTTGAGCGTCAGTTCCGTAATTATTACAAAAAAGCATCAAGAATGTCTGGCAACACTGGTGAAAATCTTTTAGTGTTACTGGAGTCTCGTTTAGATAACGTAGTATACCGTATGGGTTTTGGTTCTACCCGTATGGAGGCTCGTCAATTGGTTAGCCACAAGGCTATTACAGTTAACGATCAGATCGTAAATATTCCTTCTTATCAGGTTCAGCCATCTGATGTTATTGCTGTTCGCGAGAAGGCCAAGAAGCAGTTGCGTATCAAGGCTGCTATCGATTTAAGCGGTCAGCGTGCGCTGAAACCAACTTGGATTGATGTCGATCAAGAACATATGAAGGGTACTTATAAGAACAATCCAGAGCGTGCAGATTTACCATCTGATATTAAGGAAGCTCTGATTATCGAGTTGTATTCTAAGTAATAACGGCAACATTGCCAGCACCGCTTTATTTATTGTGGGGTATCTCTAGTGTCTGTTGTTGAACTGCTAAAGCCAAAGCCAGTTGACTATAACGAAATAAGTCCTAATCATGCACGTTTAGTGCTTGAGCCATTAGAGCGTGGTTATGGTTATACTTTAGGCGTAGTCTTAAGTGGAATTTTACTAAAGACCCTGTCTGGAACAGCTATTGATGCTTTTCAGATAGCCGGTGTGAAGGATGTAAATAGCAAGAAGGACGATGTTATTGAATCTATTTTTGAGATTGTGATGACTCTAAAGTCTCTTGCTATTACCGCAAAAGAGGATTTGGAAAAACCTGTCTGGATCAATTTGGAAAGACGTGGTGAGGGTGAGGTACATGCATCTGATATTGTATGTCCTGAGAATCTGTCTTTTGTAGATCCTGAAGCCCGTATTTGCACTTTAAAAGGTGCCAAGGCCTCGTTGTCTATGAAACTTCGTATCAGTTCAGGTCGTGGTTATGTT
>CACYBT010000209.1 GCA_902772715.1 uncultured Succinivibrio sp. | reverse complement strand
CCTAATTCCAGAAGAACTCCATAGCCATCTTTAGTATTTTGCACATTGCACTGAAAATTCAATAGTCAAGATCAGGCATACTTACGCTAGTCTTGGCTATTTTTTTAGTAAATTTGGTCTGAAAGATGGGGCATAAAGAAATCACCTCATCATCTTAATTCTGACAATACTCTGGTTTAGAGTATATTTGCTCTCCTACGCTTACAAGAACTAAGAATTTTACTGGATAATTTTATCAATAGAGAGTAGAGATTTTTCATTGAAGATTGTGTTTTCCATTGACTCCAGCATCTTTCCAGAAGTTTCTGGCAACCACACATAGACAAGACTAAAGACCAAAGCTCCGCCTAAAAGAATAAGACTTAAGACCATAAGGATCCCAAATTCCTGTACAGCCACGTACAAGTATTCTATTCCCACCAAGATGGCAATAAGATTCACAAGATACAGTACCGTAAGACCGAACTCACGACCCTTAATGGTCAAAAGCTCAGCACTTAATATGATAAGAAACAGAATACTGATGATGCTGGCACTGAAGATATATAAGAAAAAGAGCAGAACAAAAGAGAATTCACCCACGAATGTTAAATCCAGGTAAAATACGGTATACATACAGCACAATACCAGCTCATTTAAGATAACAGCACCTAAAAAAAGTTTTTTTCGACCAATACCGTCTACCACGCACATGGTAACTACTGCGCCGATAAATGCGGCAAAAATCAATAGTTCCAGTTCCGAAAAATTAATGTTATCACCATCAGTAAGGAAAAACCCATGTAGCATGATATCATCGCATGATTCAATAAAATCAAGAGAAAAATATGGCATAACAGTGATGCCCGAGAGCTGAACCAAGGCACTCAACAACAACAAAAACCAGATAATAGAACGATAGATATGGCTTTTTAGAAACAGCAACAACCCCTTTTCCTCACCTAGGGAGCATTCATTGATGGCAGCAAGTTCTCGGGCGGCTGCTGATTTTGAGTCTCTATATACAATAAGTTCAAGCAGTGCTTTATCGTTAGCACCAGAAAGGACGAGATAACGAGGCGATTCAGGCATGCGCAAAAGTCCGTATAAAATTATGACAAAACTTACGGCGGCAATTATCACCATACACAATAAACGGTTATCCATAAGATTGCTGCGCTGGCTTACCGAAACAAACAGTCCGAGGGTAAAAAATACCGCAATAAGTGTGATATGCGCGCCTCGATGCTGCGGCAATGAAATTTCAGCTATATAGCAAACTACTGCAATAAGATAGACCCCAAAGGAAGATCCCACTGCAAATTCAGAAATCAGGAGAGTACTCATATTAGGTGACATCATGGACACCAACTGTCCTAACACACCAAAAGCAAAGCCTCCAATCATTGGATAAATGCGACCGGTTTCACTCACAAGCCGACCACCTAAAAACACACCTACTAAAGAACCTAACAGGAAAACGCCAAACATAGCATCTATATCATAGAGCTCAAGCATCATAACGTTGATGAGTCTTATTTTGCTAGATATCGTAGCACCTAGATTAAATCCGAAAATCATGGACATCATAGCGCTTACTGTCGAAAAACAGAGAATAGGATTACCAGTGAGCAAATATTTTCTGAAAACAGTCATAAAACACAAATATCATAATAGAGTCAACGTGTTAATTTTACCGCTTATAATCTCACCTCTCAAGATTAAACTTGTGCTTTAATCCTTTATGATCATCATGACACGACCATAATAACTACTTATGAATTTATTCAATTAAAAATGCTCGGTTAGAGCAAAAACTTATGTAAAATAGAAATCGTAATATTTACTTAAGGATTATAGTATTTGGCCATAGGTGAATTCCTTTGCTCATGCCATTTACTCTTACAAGATTTGGGAGGCGGTACTACCGGCTTAACATGACCACAGTACAGAAATTTACCGGAAAAGTTACAGTTGTGGGAGATGTCATGCTTGATTCCTACTGGAAGGGACCAAGCAAAAGGATCTCTCCTGAGGCTCCAGTGCCTGTAGTTAAAATTGAAGATCAGGAGGAACGCGCTGGCGGTGCGGCTAACGTAGCCATCAATATTGCCTCTTTAGGCGCACCTTGTGTACTAGTAGGAATAGTGGGTGAAGATAGAAATGCCGAAATCCTAGAAAGAATTGTGCGACGACACAAAATAATCTCCGAGTTTGTGCTCACGAAAGAGCATCCTACCATTACCAAATTACGGATCCTTTCACGTAATCAGCAACTCCTAAGACTCGACTTTGAGGATTCATTCTCTAATCTTGATGAAGAAATGATCTTAAAAACCTACTCTGAGGCCATCGACAATTCTAAAGTAGTGATTTTCTCTGATTATGGCAAAGGTTCTCTCTCTTCCATTCGCAACATGATTGCCCTCGCCAATGAAAAGAACCTCATTTCACTTGTAGATCCCAAAGGTACTGATTTTGAAAAATATTCCAATGCCACCCTGCTGACACCTAATATGTCAGAATTTGAGGCAGTAGTCGGTCCGGTAAAAAATAATGAAGAGCTCGAACTCAAAGCATTAGCTCTCATTGAAAAATTACATTTAAAAATGCTGCTGGTGACACGTTCTGAGGATGGCATGTCTCTTATAAGGCCAAACATGAAAGCCCTGCATCTGCCAACCTATGCACGTGAGGTTTACGATGTGACCGGTGCCGGAGATACGGTCATCGGAACTTTGGGGTCTTGTCTGGCACAGGGACTGAGCATTGAAACTGCCTGTGAATATGCCAACAGTGCTGCCGGTATTGTGGTAGGAAAGATAGGAACTTCCACAGTAAGCCCTGAAGAACTCAATCACGCACTGGGATTTACAACACAAAAGAGTGGTAATATTTATTCTGAGGAAGAACTATATCTTAAAATCAAAGAATTAAAAGACCAGGGTAAAAAAATTGTTATGACCAATGGCTGTTTTGATATCATCCACAGCGGCCATGTCACTTATCTAAAACAGGCACGTGACTTAGGAGATCTGCTTATCGTGGCCGTCAATTCAGATGACTCAGTACAGAGACTTAAAGGTCCAAGCCGTCCCGTAAACTGCCTTGAAGACAGAATGAATGTACTCTCTGCATTAGGATGTGTTGATTATGTGGTGCCTTTTGCTGAGGATACACCGCAGAAACTAATCTCGAGGATTCTTCCTGATATTCTGGTTAAAGGAGGAGATTATAGAGTAGAGCAAATAGCAGGTCACAAGGAAGTCATTGCCAACGGCGGAAAAGTGGTAATCATGCCTACCGTCGAGGGCAAATCCACGACAGCTATTATCAAGAAAATGCAGAAACACGTCTAACAAACAGACTGCACAACGGAGCAGGAGCTTATTATCTATTCCAAAGCTCCTGCCATAAAATTGCTAAGATAGAGTCATAATGCACTTCACACTTTATTATCACTGGTCAAGTGAAAAATTAAGCATGATTTGTTGCACTATTACTCTTCTTTTTGTGCTGATCATAAGAAAAGGGAGCGTTATCCTGCTTTTGAGTGCCAAAGGCTACGTTAATCGTAGAGATCTTGTCTTTATAAATAATCTGCTGATGCTTTTTTATATCGTTGACACAGATGGTAAAAGCATCAAAAGAACTAATCTCTCCCTCGAACTTCACTCCAGAAATCAGATAAATACAAACCGGAGTCTTTGACTCCATCAGCCATTTTAAAGCCGCATTCTGACCCTTTCCCTGAACAAAAGCAGAAACCATCCCTTTCTGTCGATTTCGCTCGTGAGTGTTTTTCCCTTTAGAGATTTTATCTAGACCTTTTCTTCTGTTGTCACAGGATAAGTTATCACAGTGTTCATTAGAATTAGGAATTTGCGTTGTTGTCTCTTGTTTTTCCACTTTATTTACGCCTTTTTTAGTTTAATGTAGCATAAATGTGATTTTTTTTGTATTAAAACTTACTTTTAATCATAAAATTTATGATTTTTATCAAAAACAAGGAATAATAAGAATAAAGATTATGATGACAGTGGTGCCCAGAGGCGGAATCGAACCACCGACACGGGGATTTTCAGTCCCCTGCTCTACCGACTGAGCTATCTGGGCAAAAAAATACACTGTTGCTGTGATGGTGCCCAGAGGCGGAATCGAACCACCGACACGGGGATTTTCAGTCCCCTGCTCTACCGACTGAGCTATCTGGGCAACGGCGACTATTAAAACACATACTCTAATATTCGTCAAGATTTTTTTTACTTAAACAGAATGTTAAGTTACTGTTCACGGCCTTTTAAGAGAAATAAACAATTTATCCTCAAAATTAAAGGCAGTTTTCTTAAAATGGTGCTTGAGTATATGTTATTAAGTCTCTGCAAGATTGCCCACGGAGATAATTTTGCAGGATTTTTTGACAAAACCTATTTTATGAAATAGATTCGCTCATAGCATTTTGGTATAGATTTGGATGAGGGAGCTAAAACTATTTGCCACTCATTCCTCAAAACAATCGAATAAGTATATGCATAAAAAAGCTCATTCCTTATTAAACAATGGGATGAGCTTTATTTTTCAAGTTTTTGCTACAAGTACATAAGACTGGGTACTCGCAGTTTGTACAGCAGAAACATTGATTTGAAAAATTTCATTCTTATAGTCGGACGCTCCCGTGAACATCATTTCATAATCGCAACTACAAGAATTTCTCTTCTTTAAATCAGTCGGCCATGACAGGCTTTAAATTTCTTTCCTGAACCACAAGGACAAGGATCATTGCGTCCAATCTTAAGTTTAGCATACTCCTTAGCCTCAGCACGCTCCTTGGCCTCTTGAACAGCCTCCGCACGATGCTGTTCCTCGAGAGCAACCTCTTCCGGAGTCTTAAGTCGAACCTGAACGCGACACAGGAAAGATACCACCTGAATCTTAAGGTTTACAAGCATCTTCTCAAATAGATTAAAGGATTGGATCTTGTACTCATACTTAGGATTCTTCTGAGCATAGCCCTGTAGACCGATACCCTGACGCATATAATCCATGGAGGCTAAATGCTCTTTCCACAAAGTATCAATACATTGCAGCATGATCTGCTTTTCAAGACTCTTCTGATTCTCAGCACCAATAATCTCACATTTTTTGGCATACAATTCATGACCTAGATTTATGACACGATCCCGAATATCGCTTTCAACAAGATCTTCATTCTCCTTAAGCCACGACTCAACATCGGCACTGATACCGTAGCCATTTGCCAGCTCAGCAGACAGGCCTTTGAGATCCCATGACTCAGACAGCGAATTTGCAGGAATATACTTGGAAATCACATCATTAAGCACATCTTCAAAAATAGTATGAATGGTTTCTGAGATATCCTCACCATCAAGAAGAGAATTACGTTCCTCGTAAATAACTTTACGTTGTTCATTAGCTACATCGTCATATTCAAGAAGGCTCTTACGGATATCAAAATTACGGGTCTCAACCTTACGCTGAGCTGATTCAATGGCACGGGTGATAAATTTATGCTCTAAAGGCTGACCATCATCCATTCCCATGCGAGCCATGAAAGCCTTAAGTTTCTCAGAGCCAAAAAGCTTCATGAGGTTATCATCCATGGACAGATAGAAACGTGAAGAACCAGGATCTCCTTGACGGCCGGCTCGCCCACGCAACTGATTGTCAATACGACGGGACTCATGACGCTCCGAACCAATGATATGCAGTCCTCCAGCAGCAACTACCGCATCATGACGCTGTTGCCATTCCTGCTTGATTTTCTCGACCTCATTAGGATCAGGATTATCCCCAAGGGCATCTATATCTGACTGAAGATTACCTCCTAGGATAATATCAGTACCACGACCTGCCATATTAGTGGCAATAGTTACGGTGGCAGGACGACCCGCCTGTGCCACAATATGAGCTTCCATTTCATGGAACTTGGCATTTAATACTTGATGTTTAATTCCAAGTTTATCCAAAAGACGTGAAAGTTTCTCCGAATTTTCAATAGAGATGGTACCTACCAGAACAGGACGGCCCTTTGCAATTGTTTCCTTAATGTCATTGACTATAGCCTGATATTTCTGGTCTTCAGTAAGATAGATAAGATCCGCTAAATCTTTTCTTATCATAGGTCGATTGGTTGGCAAAACCACCGTCTGCAGTCCATAAATCTGCTGAAATTCATAGGCTTCAGTATCAGCAGTTCCTGTCATACCGGCAAGCTTACCGTACATTCTGAAGTAGTTTTGAAATGTAATTGAGGCTAAGGTCTGATTTTCAGCACGTATCGACACTCTTTCTTTTGCTTCAATAGCCTGATGCAAACCATCTGACCAGCGTCTGCCCTCCATCTTACGTCCGGTATGCTCATCAATAATGATAACTTCATCATTCTCAACCACATAATCAACATCACGCTTAAACAGCGTATGAGCCTTAAGAGCAGCCATAACATGATGCAAAAGAGCAATATTTTCAGTACTGAAGAGCTTATCACCATCCTTTAATAACCCAGCTTCAATTAAACGATCTTCGATTTTAATCTGACCTCGTTCGGTAAGAAAAGCCTGTTTGCTCTTTAAATCAAGAGTATAGTCGCCATCACCGGTATAAGTTTCTGTATCCTCCTGTTCCTGAAAAATAAGACCAGGGATCAGTTTGTCTACAGCCATGTAGGCTTTAGCGGAATTTTCAGCAGCACCAGAAATTATAAGAGGTGTTCTGGCCTCATCAATAAGTACGGAGTCTACCTCGTCGACAAGAGCATAGTAAAGTTCTCTTTGAACTTTCTGCTCCTTCGTGTAAGCCATGTTATCTCTAAGATAATCAAAGCCGAACTCATTGTTAGTACCATAGGTAACATCACAGGCATAGGCTGCGCGTTTCTCCTCTGGACCCATTCCTGGAACATTGACTCCCACCGTCATACCTAAAAGTGTATAAAAAGGTCTTGACCAGTTACTGTCACGAGTTGCAAGATAATCATTGACGGTCACCACATGCACTCCTTTTCCAGTCAGAGCATTGAGGTAACATGGTAAAAGAGCGGTCAAAGTTTTACCTTCACCGGTTTTCATTTCGGCAATCCGGTTGGCATTTAGCACCATACCGCCCATAAGCTGAACATCAAAAGGTCTAAGACCTAGTGAGCGCTTGGCTGCTTCACGCGCTAATGCAAAAACTTCAGGCAACAGATCCTCAAGAGTCTCTCCGTTATGCAACCGATCCTTAAACTTGGCTGTATATCCTACAAAATCCTCATTCTTTAATTCTTGAAACTTAGGTTCAAGAGCATTGATAGTTTTTACAACCTTAGCGAGTTTACGCACAGTTCTTTGATTAGAACTGCCGATAATCTTAGTGACAATAGTGGTTAGAAACATTTTTTATAAACAACTAGTTGATAATTAAAAGTTTTTTTATAAGTACAATCAATAATTAGTACAGAATGAAGATTATACACTATAACGGTTGTTAAACCAAAACAAATGCATAATAATCAAACAACGAAACTTATGTAAAAGCACAAATGAAAAATATGAGATTTATTTTGAGAGGTGTTTTGAAGTGGAGCGGGAAACGAGGTTCGAACTCGCGACCCTAACCATGGCAAGGTTATGCTCTACCAACTGAGCTATTCCCGCATCCATGCAAAACATTATAAAGTAAAAATTTTTGCTGTCAACAGAATTTACAAAATTTTTAAAAAATATATTGCTATGTCTCTAACGAAGACTTTAAATTAAGTGACTCCACTTTGCTATCTTTATAATTACAACTTTCCCAAGGTATAGATCTATAAAGCTTTCTTCGGTCTTCCTCTTTTTTTGATTTCCTCTTTTGGAAGAAGACCTAAAGATTGTAGCATTG
>CACYBT010000208.1 GCA_902772715.1 uncultured Succinivibrio sp. | reverse complement strand
TTATAGTCGGTTGGAATTGTTTGTTATCTGAAAAAAACGCCACCCGAATGGAGGGTGGCGTTTAAAGGAACAATATATTTAATTATTATTTGTAATATTTAACTGCCATTTCCTCGAGTTTCTCAGGAGTAGTATCGTCACCGATACAGATCAACTCGGTTCCGGTTAGTTTGGCGAACAAAGCGATATCCTCACGGGTTAGAGCAGTAGAAACTACGCTATGGTGAGCACCTCCAGCATAGCACCATGCTGCAGTACCAATCTCAAAGTTTGGCTTGTGACGGTACATAATTCTTGCAACAGGAAGATTTGGCATTGGTAAAGGCTGTTTTACAAGCTCAATATCAGCACATATGATTCTGAAATGGGTTCCCATATCAACTAGAGTAACCTGAATACCGTCACCTTCAACACCATCAAAAATTAAACGGGCAGGATCTTCTTTGCCACCGATTCCTAATGGGAGGACATCAATTTCTGGTTTTGAGGCAGCGAAGTTTACTGGCACCTCAAGCATATGAGAGGCTAGCTCAAGTTCTTTGCCTTCAGTTAAATCATAGGTATAGTCCTCGATAAATCCGGTTGCTCCTTTACGTCCCTGAGACATATTCATTAGAACTGCCGATAATGCGGAAATCTTATAGTCGCCTTCAGGTCCAAAACCAATTCCTTTACCCATTAGATTCTGAGCGGCAATACCTGGCAGCTGCTTTAATCCATGTAAATCCTGGAAAGTATCAGCAAATGCACCTAATTTACGTGCTGAGAGGAATTTTTCAATACCAACTTCATATTTAGCCTGTTCTTTTACGGCCTCAATATTACTGGTTTTCATGGTGTATTTTGAGGTGTACTCCTCCATTTTCTTATCGATTTCTGCAGGAGTAACGTTGTTGATCTCACGAACGAGATCGCCTAAAGCAAAGTAATTGCATTCCCATCCGAAACGGATCTGTGACTCAACGCGATCACCGTCTGTTACAGCAACTTCACGCATATTGTTACCAAAGGATGCAACTTTAAGATGTCTTGAGAAATTGATTGCTCTTGCAACGTCAATAAATCTAGAAATTTTTTCTAAGACGTTCTTATGCTGATAGAAACCTGCAACTACGTGGTGCAGTACTTTTAATCTTGCAAGAATAAAACCATATTCACGATCACCATGGGCTGCCTGATTGAGATTCATAAAGTCCATGTCAATTTTATCATATGGTAACTTCTCATTTGCCTGAGTATGGAGATGCAGTAAAGGTTTGCGTAATTCCTGTAAACCCTTAATCCACATTTTTGCAGGTGAGAAAGTATGCATCCATGTCATGACACCAATACAGTCATCATCTACATTGACCTTTCTCATGTCGCTGATGCAGGTCTCTGAATTAACAACAGTTGGTAAAACCTCAACAGTTATATTGGAAAGATTCTTGTTGAAAAACTCAGCCATTGATTTTGCATCTTCGGCAACCTGTCTTAAGCACTCATCTCCGTATAAATCTTGAGAACCCACAACAAAATATAGTTTTGACATATTTAATTCCTTTAAATTTAGAAAATTATTAGTAAATCATTTAATTATGCTATTTGATAACATGAATGGCTTTTCTATCAGCGAAAATAGCAACAAAGATTAAGAATACAATACCTTCGATTAACTGCATCAACTGGGTACTGAAGCCAATCATATTTAAGCCAGAATTTAGGATTACGAACAGTAAAGAACCGACAATGAAATTTCCGAATCTTGCCATGGCTCCACCGGAAATTGGCATTCCGCCTAATACAAGAGTAATGAGGATCTGTGTCTCTAACTGATTACCGCCTGAAGAAGTTACAGATCCATTTTTTACTGCCATAATAAAGGCGGCAAATCCAGTGATAGCACCAGATAATACGTAGACATAGAACTTTAATCTGTCAGTACGAATACCTGAAAACATTGCTGCCTTCTCACCAGCACCAATAGCCTTTAAATGAGTACCGAATTTTGTGAATACAAAGAATACAAATCCAATAGCCACTACAAGTGCGGTGCAAGCGACTTTGAGAGCAGTACTGTCAAGTTCAATTAATTCCATCGATCCTGCAACAGGAGCATCAGTAGTTAAATACTTGATAAGACCTCTAAACAGGAACATGGTACAAATTGTAACAATGAAGGATTTAATTTTACGGTTTACATAGAAATAACCGTTAACAGCACCTATAGCCGCACCGGTGACAATACCACCTAAAATGGCAAGTGGAATACTATACTCAGAAAGTACACAGACTACGATTGCGGAAAGACCAATGATTGAGCCTTGAGAGAAGTCAAGACCTCCCATAGTCATAATGAAAAATACACCCATAGATGCAATCATAATGACATATACCTGGGACATTACCAATGGCAGTCTATCCATGAGTTTACCGTCAGTTAGGATATTGAATAAAATAAATACCAACACCAAACCAACAATAGGTAAAATTGAGCGAATCAATCTCATTCTCTTCAGTTTTAACTGTTCTTTTTCTTTATCAATTACTTCAGACATGTCTGTCTCCTAAAATTTAATTCTTAACCTGTGGTTTTTGTTAATGCTGATTCGCTATACCATCATAGAGATCAGACTGTTTTCATTAAGGTCTTTTGAGCGTGGTAAATCACCCTTTATGGCACCGTCTTTCATAATTATGATGCGGTCACACATACCAATTAACTCCATAAGCTCTTCGGAAATCATAATTATTGATTTACCTTCTTTTCTCATGCGGTTCATCAGCTGGTAAATGTCCTGCTTAACCTTAATATCAATACCACGAGTTGGTGAATCTAGAACAACAATATCCGAACCTTTACCAATCCAGCGGGCTAAAACTACTTTCTGTTTGTTTCCACCTGACAGTTCAGAGACGAATTGATCTGTATTTACCATTTTTACAGACATTTCTTTGGCAAAATCAATTGCAAATTTCTTGATTGCAGGCCAAGAAAGAATGCCGAAGTTATTGCTTAACTTGTTTAAGGAAGGGAGTGCGATATTGTCACGAATACTCTGATTGATAACAATGGATTCGTTATCACGATCTTTAGATGTATAAGCAATAGAGTGTTTAATAGCTGTTGGAATATCATTGATTTGAGTGCCATCAGCCAAAGTTACAGAGCCCTCTCTATCGTACGATGCTCCAAAAATGGCCTTACCGATCTCGTGCATTCCGGACTCTGACAAACCACCGAAACCGAGAATTTCACCCTTATGTAAATCGAAAGTTACATTATGAATTATTCCTGGTACGCTTACATCTTTAACTGAAAGTACTACTTCATCAGATACTTTCTCACCATAATCTGATCGATAGTAATCACCAGTTACCTCACGACCTACCATTAGTTTTTTAAGATCATCTTCACTAACATCCTTACTTTTAACAGTAGTGATATACTCTCCGTCTCTTAAAATGGTAATAGTATCTGATTTATCTAAGATTTCAGGTAAATCATGTGAAATGAAAATAACTGTATTACCCTGAGCACGGATCCTATTCATGTGTTTGTAAAGTTCTTCACGGCCTTCCTGTGACAATGCAGTGGTGGTCTCGTCAATTACCACGATTTTTGGATTGAAATACGTGGCTTTGACAATTTCAATCAATTTACGATCTTCGAAATTATAATTGTCAACAAGATCAGCAGCCTTGATATGCGTGAAACCGTATTCTTCTAGGAGTCTATTGGCCTCGGCATTCATGGCAACAGTATTTCTAAAACCATAAGTAATGAATCTATCTTCATGACCTAAGAAAATATTCTCTGCTACGGTTAAACCTGACAGGGTACCAAGTTCCTGTACAATAATAGAAACTCCGTGGTTATTAGCATCAACCTGATTTTTTGGATGTAAATCCTCTCCATCTAAGGTAAAGGTACCAGATTCCATTGGATAGATACCTGTTAACATGTTGGTCATGGTTGACTTGCCTGAACCATTTTCACCAATCAGAGCATGTACTTCACCTTTGTTTATATCAAAAGAAACATTGTTCAGAGCGCGATTGACTCCGAAGTGTTTTGTCATATTACGAACTTTTAATCTTACTTCACTCATCGTCAAATCCTCTTATTTAACAATCTCACCTTTAGAAACTTTTGTTGTTAATGTGATAATTATGAGTAATGCGAAACCAGTTATCACATCTTGAATTGCAGTTGGTGCGCCTAAAGAAATAAAACCAAAGAAGATAATGTTTACAATGAATTCTCCGAGAATAATTGCCTGTAATGGAATTCCATATTTCATAAATGCCAAACCAAAGAAACAACCCATTGTTGGAACAAAGTTTCTAGCCATAGAGGACATACCAGTTACTGCAATCATTGAAGAACCATAACTAATGGTCAGAACTGCCATGGCACCAAAAAAAGCACCGGAAAGGATAAAAGCATAAACTTTGAACTTATCAACATTGATACCCATGTTTTTGGCAACAAACTCATCCGAACCAATGGCATATGTGTAAGTACCGAATTTGGTGTAATTAAGAACGCCATAAGCGATAATGAAGGTTATTAGGGCTAATATTAAATTTCCTGGCATAGAACCAAAGGCGCGTAATGTAGCAGGAAGAGTCTGAACAACACCTCCGGCCATATAGTTTGCGACAGATTCATATATTAAAGCCAAACCTGCAGTAACAATCATTGAAGGAATACGTAATTTAATATAAAGAAGACCATTACATAAACCTACCAAAGCACCTGTTGCAATACTTCCGAACAATAGTCCAAAATAGCCTAAATCAAAATGTGTAGCCAGAATACAACCTGTAATTGCAGATAAAATGATATTGGCGCCAATGGAAAAATCGAACAGACCCATATCCATCACAAAATAGAACCCGATGGCACCTACTGTTGCAATCAAACTTGCCTGGAAATAATTGAGTAGATTTTCAGGAGAACCGAAATTATCTGGGGTTAATACTTTAAAAATTAACCAAGATAAAAAAACGAGCGATATAAGGACTATATATCCTTTATTCGCACCTGATAGGTTTTTTAGTCCATTCATGATTTTGTTCCTTTATTAATGTATCCGTGTGAGTTCTTTATTTTGCATGCAGTATGCGATGCTTTGTTCACAGAATACGAATGTTAAATTACGTTATTTGTGATTTTGATTAGTATAATTTTATTTAACTAAAATCACGTAAACGGTTACGATAATATCTTAAACTTTGCTAAAAGAGAAAAAATAGTTTCTGTTTTTTGAGCATTATCATATTTTTTTTAAACGTTTATGTGCGTATAAGCAGTGAGTGATAATTAAGTTAAACTAATCAAAGGATGAGAACAAAAAAAAATAAAATAAATTTAAATTTTGTGATAAACGCACACGTTTACGAAATAAAAAATCATTATCATAAACACAGTGCATGAGATTTTCTTGTGTATTTGTTGTATATACTGGTTTTAAGCAGTACAAAAGGTATAAAACTATGAAATTTACTATGAAAAAAATTGCAAAGGCTTTTGCTTGTGCAGCAGTTGCAGCAACAGTTGCTTCTTTCAGCACTGCTTCTGCTATTGAAAATAAAGATATCAAAATTGGTGTATCAATTTGGTCATCAACTGACGTTTTAGGTTCTTGCTGTAAACGTGTTTTGGATGCAGCTGCTAATGCATTAGGTGTTCAGGTTCAGTACGTTGATCAGGCACACGTTTCTGAGAAAGTTACTGCTTCCGTTGAACAGTTAGTTGCCGCTGGTTGTCAGGGTATCATTATTTGTAATTCTTCTGATACAGAAATGACTTCGGCTATCAAGACAGCTAATGACAATAAAGTTTATCTGACACAGTTCTTCAGAATTATATCTAAGCAGAATAGTCCTGCTATTTATAAGATGGCCACCAAGTCTGATTACTATATTGGTGCAGTTCATGAGAATGAGCCAGAAAATGGTGCCAAACTTGTTCAAATTCTGTTAGACAAAGGCTGCAGAAATATTGGTTTAATCGGTTGGGAACAGGGTGATGCAACTTGGTTAGGTCGTTGGGCTGGTTATAAGGCTGGTGTTGAACAGTGGAATAAAGATCATCCAAATGACAAGGCTACTTTATCAGAGCCACAGTATGCAGGTACCTCTTCAGAGGGTGGCTCAAAGGCAGCTGAGGCTTTGATGGCTGCTAATCCTAAACTTGATGCCTTAATTCCAGCTGGTGGTGGCGGTGATCCTTTACAGGGTGCTATCGCTGCTGTTGAGCGTGCAGGCAAAACTGGCCAGATCAAGATTGTTTCAACTGACTTCCTGCCTGATCTTGGCGAGCGTCTGAAGAATGGTTCTATGGCAGGCCAGTCAGGTGGTCATTACTGCGATCCTCTGTTTGCCTTCATGATGACTTACAATGCTATCAAGGGTAATTACAAAGATTTCGGCGGTAAATTTGAAGATGTTACCTTCCCATATCTGTATGTTTCTTCACCAGACGATTATGCAGACTATGAGAAATATTTTGTTGACAAATTACCATACACCGATAAAGAGTTTGTTGAGATGTCAAAACTTGATCTTGAAGGTTTGAAAGCCACTGCTGCTAAACTTTCTATTCAAGACGCTGCCGCTCGTTCTGGCAAGTAATTTTCAAGTTTCTTTATAGATAACATGGCCTCGGTTCATTTTGGACTGAGGTTTTTTTTATCTTTTACTCAAGAAATATTTGTTGTTGCCGTTAAGTTATTAAAGGTTATATTGGAGATAAGCATGTTAACTTCGGCAATTAGAAATCAGCTTTTAGTAGACGAGATGCAATTAGGCACACGTCTGTGTGAAGATGTTCATAATCAGAATTTCGCAGATTTCTCGTTGTTGCTATCCATGTTGTCTCACGATATGATGGATAACCCTCTTTTTAATACAGAAGAAAGAATTCAAAAAGAAGAGGATTTAAGAAAGAAATTCTCGCTTTTGCCTGAGCCAAAAAAGTATGCCGATCATGAGGCCTTCCAAAGAGCAGATAGTGTTACTGATGCTTTTGCGGAGGATGGCTTAAGACAGGTTTTTTTGGCTGAATGTTTACATAAGGAACCTTTAACACCGTTTGAACGGACATATGCGCCGGAGGTCTTTGCTCAGTTGACACCATTGAAACAGGAAAAGTTGAGAAGAGAAATGAAAGGTGTTGCCTTAGGCTATGAAAAAATTCACGAAAATGGAGATGGCTTTGAAGTATTAAGTGAAATTAGTGAAAGCCGTTTGCAGCAAGACAGTTTAAATGTTACTGTATAAATCTGATAATATTTTTTTAATCACATAATTTTAAAACGGCAGCAATTTCTTCTTCTAATAACCTTCCCATGGAAAAAGGGCCGTTGTATAGACAACTCGTTATTATTTCCTTGTCATCTGTGTTCTTTTTACTAAAATTAAGTGGTAAGACTATTCCCAATTCCTGTAAATATAAACCATCCTCGAAATCTGCATTTGGTGTTTTAGTTCTGCTTTTCTTTAGCGCCTGTACAAGATGAATTGCATACTCAAAGTCAATGCCGTAGTGCCTATCGTTTAGACATTCGACAGCAAACTTCTTAGATAAGCACAGTGCAAAAAACCTTTGCCCATTTAGTGATATCGAATTTAAGTCCATTTGTTGCAATAAAGAAGTAGCAAACAGTGCATTAGCGTATATTTTTTCTAAAACTAATACATAATAATCTGATGAAGTATCGAATAACTGATAATTTTCATTGATAATCAAGGGACTGCTGAGAAATACATTTTTGTTCTCTTTTAAAACAAAAAATTCAGCAGTTTCTCCACATTCAAAGTAAGGCAAAGAATTGCATACGTTTATGTTTCTTTGCTTCAGTTCGTTGTGAAAATATGTGTATGTAAGAGTGTCAATATGGCCTTTTGGCGCCGATAAATCCTCATTTTCGTTGGTATTTCTAAGAGCATTTTTTAGTAAGGCTTTGTCTGATACTTTACCTATCAGCGAGTATGTAGGAAGAATTAGTGAATATAGTTCGAAATAAATACCGTCTCTTAAGTTCGAGTCAATGTCTAACTGTCTCGTTTTAATAAAAGCGGAAAAAACGGCGTGAGCGTAACGTGAAGAACTATTTATACGGATATTGCAGAGCCTAGTTAAAGTAAGTGATGATGGAGAAAATAGCAGATATAATTCTTTGTTTTTAACTGTTACCTTTATAAAATTTTCGGTAGATAGGAATTTTTTGCAAATCCAAGCATTATACAGTTTATCAGTTACCGCAAGGATATAGTATTTACTATCTTCACTTATATATAATTGCCAGTTTTCAGATGAATCCTCAAGTTCAGAAATAACAATCCCAGTAGCGAGTGGGTATTTGTTTGGAAAAAATGCAGTATTTTCTTCATCAGTAATTATAAATTTACTTTCATCCACAATAAACTCATTCATAACAAATACCTCAAAATAACTTAACGGTGTAATCTTAACATTTTTTTTAATCCTTGCTAATCTTATGACGGTAATTAAAAAGACTTTTGATGCTTAAGATTTCAATATAATAAAATAATCAATTATTTGATTTTTAAAATTTATATAAATTATAAATATAGGATACTTTTACATACACAAGATCTTATAACTAATTGATCTATAAGTAAATAATATGTATATAATTTATATGTATAATTTATTGGCTTACCTATAGGGGATCTTGTGTTATTGACATTGTGGTTGTT
>CACYBT010000207.1 GCA_902772715.1 uncultured Succinivibrio sp. | reverse complement strand
CTGAACTGAATCATTAAAAGCAATAACCTTGTGGTCATCGTTAAATTTACTGCCATTTAAAATATCTGTTGCAATAGCAGATAATGAAGTTGAACGGCTACCCATAATTCGTAGAGTATTACGATATCCACAATGAGGGCATAGCGCATCTCTTTTTGCTCTTTTGGAATTGTCGTCTTTTTCGTATCTCAGCAAAGTTGGAATATATACAGCCACAAAATCTGTACTATGGCAGCTAGGACAGGATAAATATTCGGAAAAATAACGCTCAATTGCATCAGAATTATCCAATGGTTGCAATTTTTTACAATGGGGACAAACAACGAAAATCTCACCTTTATGCAGCGTATTTAACCTATCAAATTCATGCCTATCTTTAATCGGAATAAGAAGGTATGCATCTGGCTCAGACTTAAACCACTTGTCATAAAAATCTCTCAGATCTGAGCTAACTCTTGCATCGGCAGCACGTAATTCCCCCTTTATTACCGCTCCCCACATATTCTGATCACATGAGTTACAACTAACTAAAGGCAGACACAACGGATCGGTAATATTTCTTCTATCCGCTGCTAAATACAAATGGGGATGTTTTTCTACTGAGGCTACAACATTAACAAGAGATCGCAGCCAGACTTGACATCGAACATTTAAAAAGGGCCTTTCTTTTGAAGAACCATTATTTTTAATTCTGGCAACGGATATTAAGGCTAAAAGACTTTCGATTAAGTCTCTTGCAATCTTCTTTCCCTCATCTTTTTGAGAAAAAAGAGATTTTAAATCACCAATGTTTTTCTCATACCAATCCTCTGCAAGAGAATCAACACTGAATACGCCTTGAACATCTTTAATAAGGCGCCTAAATCCAGCAAGATTAGGCAACGCATTACCTAATTTATAACAAGCCTCAGGCGAAAGTTCTCCTTCACTGCTAAATCCAAAATCATCGTTTGGAAACCAATTTGATGTAGTAATATCCTTAATGTACGCCGCCATTGAGGATTTATCAGCCTGACTAATATTTTGAGTAGGCCAATTTCCTTTAGGAACATAATCCCCAAAACTATCTAAATACTCATCGGGAGTTAATCTTTTTTCTGTAATAATTGAGTTATCTTCTAATGAAAAATTAGTCGAAAAAATGGAAGAAGCATATTCACAAAGCTCGTCTAAAGACTCCTCGCCTCCCATTGTGGCTGATGTACCAACACAGGCCAATCTTGCCCCTAAGCCTAATCGGTCTTTTAATCTTCTGATGAGGCAACTTAAATCGGTTCCCTGAGCGCCATCAAAAGTATGTAGCTCATCAACAACTAAATATTTGCAGATTTCAGGGCCATTTCCTTCCCATAAGGCTTGATCTTCTGGTCTTAACAATAGAAAATCCAGCATTTTGTAGTTTGTTAACAAAATATCCGGAGGAGCCTGTCTTAATACATTGCGATCACTGATTATGTTATCTCTGCTCATTCCATTTTGTGGTGTGGCATTATCTCCAGTATATATGCCTGCTGTAATCTTCTTACCTGTATACTTTTCAATATCATAGATGAGTTCTGCAAGTCTTCTTGATTGATCAGAGGCCAAAGCATTCATGGGATATATGATTACTGCTTTGATACCTTTTTTATCAGAATTCTGCAGACAATATTCTAAAATTGGATACAGGAAACACTCGGTTTTTCCAGATCCTGTTCCTGTTGCGATAATTGTAGATTTTGGATTTTTATAGTCTAATCTCTTATATGCTTCGATTTGGTGTAAATATGGTGTATTTGCCACAACCGAGGGAACGAATTTTAAATAAGAAAATGGTAGATCATTACATTTAGCAATTCTAAAAGGTAGCCTAATCTCTGCCCACGGACCTTTCACTATAGAGGTACTATTTCCATGTTCGTCCTTTCTGTTCATAAATTCATCAACAATACTATGTCCTTCGTCATTGATAAAATATGGAGTGGCAACAGGAAATTCTTCTTTAATAAAATCTTTAATGCCTTTTTCAACCTCAGATGCGACAATTGATGGAATCATATTAGTTATCCTCTAGATTTTCAAAATAATGCCAAGCCTTAGCGTAATCTTCAACGCGGTCTTTTTTGAAGAATGGTGCATAGTAAGTAATCGTTCTCTGTTGAGGGCCTCCAAGAAGAGTGTCATCCATAAAGGTCTTGGTTACAGTGCCTGAATTCATTTCTTTCACATCATCAAATCCTAAACCACTTTCTCTAACAGCACCATTGACAGCATAAGTAACGTCAGAGTCTTTTTTGGCCTTCGATGGGATACCTATTCCTAGAGAGTTGTTTGGAGTGTATATGATCCTTCCAGTCTGATCGTAATAAGTATTCTCTTCGTAAGAACGCATAACTCTAAATCCAAGACGATAACAGGTCTGAAGTTCATGGAGAGTTAGACCGAATGCTTGCGCAACAAGAACATCAATTTCCAATAGTGCTTGACGTCTTTCTAAATCTGTTCTTAATGCATTATTTCGTTGCCAATCTACTGTCAGAGCACTGAAAAATGAATTACTTAGACTAGGTGAATCTGAAGACCAACTATCAAACAAAAATGACGGTTCAAAGTTTTCTTCCCAAAGAGTTTTAAAATGAGAAGTTAAACAATTAAGAGATAATGTTCTAATTATTAATTTTTTCTTTTGAACTGATGTAAATGTTGAAAATGGGATAGATCTAATTAATCCAGGTTGTAGATTTGTTTTTCCAATTGTCCTAACATAGAAATCAGAAACAATTGATGAAAAAATACCTGCAATAACAACAAGTTCATCTTTAGCTGATATATGTTGCATTCCATGAATGTGAGTATAGCCTTGAGGAATAATTGCGCTTGTCAAGGATCTTTCCGAATCACATCCTACCATTCCTCTGTAAGCAATTCTATATAAATCAAATACTGCTTGATTGGACCAAGTAACCTTATCCATCCTTTTTATATATTCGTCACTATCAACATTTGGAAGATATTTGCATCTTGGAAGATAATCGTCAGGAATACTTGTGAGATCTAGCGTACTCCATTGTAAATTGTTGTTACAAGGATCATCTGGAATTTTAAATAACGGATTTCCAACGAAAAGATGCCCACCATTTAAAATTACATCTTCTGCTTTAGAAGGAAACACAGTATGGTTGCCATCAATTGCTTTTATCGTTCCATCCTTTTGAGCTCCTGTTTCATGCCACATTGGTGAAATATATATTTCAAAATCCCCCAGTCTTTTACATTCTGTAAAATGCTCTAGGATGGATAACAAACTTGAAGCATGAATATTTGGGAGTATTGGTGCTTTAGGATTTGTACTAAACACTTTTGAAATAGTATCAAATACCTTTTTATCAACATGCAGAATACGTTCAGGATGACCTTGTGTATTCCATTTTCCTTCAGAGTCTTTGATACCTTCAACTTCAAGATCTGATGGATTTTGCGAATCTGAAATAGTTTTTGGAATAAAAAGGTTACTAATTGTTATAAAGTCAGGTTCTTCATGGTATTTACCATATATATTTACTGAGAATTCCGTATGATGATCAACATCAGCAAACAACTTCAACTCATTACTGAATGAAAAATGCTTCTTTATTCTATGGTAAACATTTTCCCTTAATGTTGTTCCATTCGTCTCTGTATATGGAGTTTCTGGATGCAATAGTCCTTGAACGCCATCAACAGCAGCATTGCGCCATACATTAGGTAAAAAAAGCTTAAATAAATCTGTAGCACTTCCTTTTAATTCTGGATATAACTTTTCATCATTGAAGAAGTTCTTACATCCAGAAGCAAACTCATAACTTTCAAGCCAATATGACTTTAAATTAGAAATTCTATCAAATAAAGTCTTACTATCGATGAGGTCTTTAGTCCCCAATAGAACATCCTGAATAGCCTTTGCATTAAATTCTTTATCATGAATTACATACTTAGGATCAAGATCTCCTAATATTTTTGCACTTTCAAAAGTAACTTTTGCCCAAGGAGGATTTCCCAAAGTCAGATCAAAGCCAATATGATTATCTTCTCTTGGAATAAAGAAGTCAGCAAAACGCAATGGCCAATGCAGAAAATGCAGTTTAGAAGTTAACTCATGAACAATCTTAATTCGAGGATTATTCTCAGCATCATTAACCTGATTTTGAACTTCAAGAGAATCAAATAAGTCTGTCTGATAGCAATCAGATTCAATACTTTCAAACAAATCAGTTTGAACTTTTTCCTGTACTTGGGGAACCTCCTTTATGGCATTTAGCTGCTCAAAAACATCATTTATAAATTCTTTTCTTGATGGAAGAAATCGCCATTTTTCAATTGGCCAGAACCATAAAGAACACCAGTAATTCATTATGGCTCTTAGTCGAGGAAATTCTCCAAACTCAAAAATATCATCATTATCCTGAATTTGTTTAAATATCTTCAGTTGTTTTTCATAGTCTAGAAAATCTTTGGTGGCCTTATCTTGATGTTGATATATAGAATAATTGTTGGTTGTTACTTCTCTTACTTCAGATAATCTTTTAGCAAATGATTGCCAATACGATTCAATTTGACTCGATAGCAACTGAAGTTTTATCAGTTCATCGTCTGTAAATTTGACATTAAAGTTCTTTCGCCATACATTAATTTCTTTTAACTCTTCTGGCACAATCTTCTTTACATCGGCATCGTTATATAATGCCATACCATCACTAGGAACCAGAAAATGCCATATTTCTCCATCCTGAAGTCCATTTGGTCCAACAGGATGAGTTTTTGCTGTTTTTATAGATTTAGCTAAATCACTGGCATAATAGACCTCGCGTCTACAACCAAGCAATGAATTACCACAAAGGAGTTGCCCCTCAAAACTAGGAACAAATCTATCTGCTGATAAGGCATTAAGCCATACAGAAACTTCTCCCAATTCGACGGCTGTAGGATTTAAATCGACACCATAAAGATTTCTATCCGCGATATACATCTTTACCTTTTGTAACTCTTCTCTATATTGAGTTTGCGTTAATTGAGCTGCACCTAGAATCTTCATGGCATATTTCATATAAAGCTCAGCAAGTTGATTTGTGGCTTCATTGAGGAAAGCTGCAGATCCCATAGCAGGCTCACATACACGCCAGGTTAAAATCTTTTCTGCTTTTGACTTTGGATCTGGTAATTGAGATAGCTGTTGCTGTTCTAAAACCTCAATTGCATGCTGTACTACGCATTTAGTAAGAACTTCAGGGGTATAGTAAGAGGCAGATGTCTCTCGACTTCTTCCTGCCATACGATAAATAAATGAACCTTTAGGATACTTCTTTAATCTGTTTTCTTTGCTAAAAGGATCTTTTTCATAAACTTTCTCTGAATCTTTATAAAATGATAACTCTGACTCTTTTACAAAATACGCAGTATCTAACTCATTGAGTTCTTTAACATCTGATTTCTTAACTTCATATAAATCTTCGTCTGCAAAGAAGCCTTGATATGATAAAAGAGCCTCATATACGGCACCAAGTTGGTTTACTCCAAGATGAGCGTATGAAATTCGACCACTGCGTTTATTTTTTCCTTTACCATCCGAAAAATTCGCCAAACTCATCCATCGTATAATTTGTTGCAGGACATGATTTGGAAACTCAACATCTTTTAATAATTTTATATTTCGATCATCAAATAATTTGCTATTGAGTTTTTCAATACTAAATTTGCCATGTAGCTCTCGTAAATTATTTTTATTTTCTAAGCCAACACCTTGAGACAGAAATGAAAATAAATTAGAAATGGTTTTATGAAAATATTTACCTTCTCGATCTTCTTTAGAAATCAATGGAACAGATTCAAGTTCTCTTAAACTTTCTAAAGAATATGAAGTTTGATAATTATCATCTTTATTTGGGACATAATTTAATTCAGGTCTAGCCTCAACATAAAATATAAAAAGCAGACGATACATGTATCTTAAAAGTTCTGATGTTAAATCGATAGCAATTGTTTTGTCAGAAAAGAACCCCTTACCATCATGTTTTCTTTTTAATCTTATCTGAGAAATTGCTTCATTTCCAAGAAGCTCAATAGATCTGCGCATTGCATATTTAAGATCCTGAGATACACCCTGAGCATGTTTAAATGAATTTTCATCAAACATCTCCAGGCGACAGACACCTTCATTCTGCTTAAAAGCATTGCTATCAATAAGGATACTAGTTGCCTGCAGAACATGATTTTCTCGTCGGGAAAGAAGCTGCTGCCAATTGAATCTTAAAAAACGTCTTTGGGCAAATTTGGTTTTCTCAATTAAAACCCACTGATAAGGAGAAACAAGAATAATCCATCTAGGACTGTACTCCTCGGAAAAAACGCCTTTTTCTAGGATTTCACGCCAGGTTTTAGATGATAATTCCTTTGCAGCACCTTTGTAATCAGGAAAAAAATCTAATACCTGATGAATAGGAACAGTTAACTCCAATGGGTCGATTTCTTCCTTTGAAGATAGATCCTTTGGGCTCCCCAAGGTTGTTGCGTGAAAAATCCAAAGGTAAGGAATTCCATTCAAAGATTTAATTTCCTTTACTAGCGGTAGATGAAGCCCGGAATCCCCCAGAGTAAATTCACAATAAGCGTTGTCATCAAAAGGAGAAAAACCTAAAGCATCCAGAATTTTTTTGTAAAGGTCCTTTTCCAAAGATAATAGTTCATCTTCATCCTTAATAGTTTCAAGATCAAATAGATTTTGAATATAGAACTTAGATAAGGCTGAAAGTCTGTCCCATACGGTTTTATAACTCTTGGGCCCTTCTAATCCTTTTTTCTTTGCCTCTTTAATCTCTGCATCTATTGCCTTTACTTTTGCGGCTTCATTTTTAAGAAGATCTGCAACATCTCCCTCGAAGATTTCGTCAAGATAGTGCTGACTATAAAAATCATTTTCATTAGTAATTCCAATGTATTCCATAGTTGAACTCCTTAACCTCTTGTACCGGCAATAACAGCAATGATTTGTATATATGGATCATTCTCAAGTTCGGCTGTATCTTTCATATAGTTTCTAAGATTTGTAAAATTCTCTTCAATTTCTCTTTGCTTGTTGGTTAATAAAGCCTTTTGACGTGAGTCAGCATACAGGCTATTGAAGAAATTCACATGCTTCGATTTTAAAGATTCGAGAGCAGATAAATTTTCAGATAGATCTTTTTTGATATGAGCCTCAAACGTCTGTTTTTCTGTTTTAAGTATCTCTGAGACCTTTTTAATTGCGTCTCTTACATACGACTCGAGCGATTCTGATGAGATTGGTATGCAAGTATTAGTGAGTTGTTTATTAAGGCCTAATTTTTCGATAGTCTCATTAAAGGTTAAGATTTCAGAAATATTTTGATTGAAGAAAACAGAATAAAGACCATGTACTGGTGTATAACCTCTTCTATTAGGATAACCGCCCTGAAGTAATACATATACTTCTGATGAAGATAATGAATTCATGCTTAATATTGGAGCGGTATGCCTTCCCATTACAGATAGAGAATAATCTGTAAGATAAGATAAAACCGGGTGTAGAGGATAAAGCAATTGCTTTGCAGGCCAGTCTTCATCAGAAGTTCTAACCAATTCAAACTCTTTATTTAAAAGTTTTTTATCGTCGGTTAAAGTAATACGATTATTCTTTGGAAGAATCTCAGGAGGAAGTCTCATCTTAAGAACATTATCAATTTCAAGAGACAGGCTATGCTCTGAGATTTCAAAGTACAGTTCTTTTTCATTATCTAATTTCTCTTGAGCGGCTTTGAATTTGAGGACATTTCCAGCATATTCCAAATCAGAGTTAAATACAGAATCTATTTTTGCAAGATGATCCTGGTATTCATCAGATGACATTACTCTTGCAAATTTAGTTGTTTTCTTGCCTTCATCATCAGTTGTTTTATCAAGATTAAAGATATCATATAGATTCAAATTATTGGTTTCAAAAGTCCCCTCAATCATAGAGAAAGTGTCATTCTCCTGCTCATCTTTGGTTTTTATAAACTCCGAAGGGTCATCAATATTAATCTGAGCCTGTTCATCTTTTTGTTGTAATCGTTCAAGAATATAAGCATCATCTTTAGCCTTTTTATTTGCAGCTATTGTCTGCAAATATAAAATGTAAGGTTGTCTTGTTTGTCCATAGCGGTCAATACGACCATTTCTCTGCTGGAATGTCATTAGCGACCAAGGAAGATCAAAATGAATCATTCTGTGAGATAGATGATGAAGGTTAATACCTTCTGATGCCACATCTGAACAGATGAATAACCTAATAGGTGAGGATTCTTTGTTGAATTCATTTACTTTTTCCGAGATTTCACTGTCCTGCATTCCACCGTGAATTGAGGCAAACTGATTGTCTTTTAACCCAAGTTTACTTGGAAGTTCCTTTGATAAAAACTCTAAAGTAGGAATTGATTCTGTAAAAATAACCAATCTATCCTTTGGATCTGACTTATTCCATGAATAAGACTGATCTTCATTTAAAAATTTAACTAACCAGTTAAATTTACCAAAATCTGCTACAGATATTGACTGAACTTTTAATAACAGATTATTTAACAGCGCAATCTCCTTTTCATTTATATTATCTTTCTTTTTTAACCTTGAGATTCTATGCTTTAACACGCTTTCACAAGCAACAGGACTTGAAAAAATTGCCTTTGTTAAAATGCTAGAAAACAAATGATGTCCGGCTATGGTCTTATCTTCTTGTTTCTCTTTGTTAAACAGATTTTCAATTTCTTCAAAAACTTCATTCTCTATAGAAGATGCTTCAATTTCCTTGGTTTCTATTTTTCTTTGAGGAAAATCTTTTTCTATCTGTTCTCTTATATCAGCCTTAAATCGCCTAATAACTAAACCCTTATCAATAAAATCATCTGCCTTATATTGTTCATCATCACTGATTGCTGTCGGATCTAAAATATTTAACAAACTGGCAAAGCTTTTAGAACTGCCATCATGTGGTGTGGCAGTAAGCATGATCATGCTATCAGAATGCTTTGAAAGTAAATTTGCCAATCTTGCACGTTGACTTCTCCCATCACCTCGAGTTGCAACATTATGCGCCTCATCGATAATTATCAAATCCCAATGAGCCTTCTCTAAATAACTCAAAAACTCATTTTGTTTCAGGGTATCAACGGATATAATTGATTTATCAAAATAATCAAATGGATTCTTGTTAGTTGGAATTTTATTAATACAACGCTGAATACCAACAGAATCTAATCGACATAAAGGGATAGAAAATCTATTCCAGAATTCCTGTTGAAATTGTAGAAGCATAGCCTTTGTTGCAACAACTAAAATACGTCTTGCTCTACCCCTAATCATGAGTTCTGATGTAAGAATTCCTGCCTCTAATGTCTTACCAATACCAACAGCATCAGCGATTAGAATCCTAGGTTTAGTTTGAGAAAGTGCCTGTATAGTAGGATCAAACTGATATGGTAGCGGATCCATGGCTGCCTTATTTCCAACATATATCTTTGTGTTATCAGTTTTTGGAGCTGATCTAATTGTTGCTTCAATAAATAATTTTGATTTAATAAAACCAGGGGAATCATCTTGCTTTAGCACAGTATCCTCTGGAAGCAGCAATCTAATATCATTTTCTAGGCTAGAAAAAAAAATGCCTTTTCTTCCTCTTATAAGATCTGAAAGTCCAACGCACACCAACCTGAAATCATTTCCACCGCTAAGATGATTAACTTCTGTAATTCTCCATTCTGTATCTCTAATGATTACATGGGCGCCTACAGGATAATGACGAGATAAATTTAACAACATAAGGTAACTTTTGCTTAAGAATGATTATTTGATAGCCAGGCATATTTGTATACAAGAGACTTAGCCTGTATTTTCGGAAACAACAATATTTAGCCTATATCTAAACTGTTTCAATCGTATAAATATAATTCATATTTGATTAAAATTAGTTGATATAGATAAAAAAATTGATATTTTATTTAATGACCATTATTGTTGATTAAATAGATTTTCATTTAACCTTGTCATATAAAGTCTGCCAATTCTAAAATTTATGGTACGGTCTTAGGTTAAAAAAAACTATTACTTAATTCCTCATATAACATATAAAAAGGTTCACTATATTGGCGCATTTTTGATATTTATGCATTATAATGGCAGAAAGCAATTTATGAGGAGTAAAAATGGATCCCGTTTCTGTAGGCATATTATCTATTCTGCCACCTGTTATTGCCGTAACTTTGGCTTTAATTACCAAGGAAGTATTCTCGTCACTGCTCTTGGGCATTCTGTCAGGTACGCTCATTTATACCTTAAAAACTGACGGTAATGTACTAATTGATCCCTTTACCAACACAATCAAAGTCATGGGACAGAAATTCGATCTGAATATCGTGCTCTTCTGTTCATTATTAGGTGCACTCGTTTATGTCATCTATCTTGCAGGTGGTGCCAAGGCCTATGGTAATTTTGCTACCACCAAGATCAAAAATCGCCGCTCTGCGCTGTTCTCAACCTCATCGCTTGGCGTTTTTCTGTTTATTGATGATTATTTCAACTGTCTGACCGTCGGCACAGTAATGCGTCCTATTACTGACAAGTATCGCATTTCAAGAGCAAAACTCGCATACATCATAGATGCTACAGCCGCACCAATCTGTATTATTGCGCCAATTTCTTCGTGGGCTGCAGCCGTGGGATCGAATTTAAAATCCACCAATGCTTTTGATTCTGAATTTTCTGCCTTTGTAGCCGCCATTCCCTGGAATTTTTATGCGCTGCTATCCATTCTCCTGGTGATTTTGGTGTGTGCCTTCAATGTTGATTTTGGACCTATGTTAAAACATGAACAGCAGGCCATCAAAAATGAAGCGCCGGAAAAAATGGTAAATACCGAGAACTCAGATGACAGTAAAGTCATGGGAAACGGCAATATGTGGGACATGATCCTGCCTATGATTGCCTTAATCTTTATCTGTGTGATGGCTATGCTGTATCTTGGCGGATACTATGGGGATGATCCGGCTTATCATACCGTTGGCGCCGCCTTTGGCAACACTGACTCTTCCCTATCCTTGGTATTAGGCTCCTTTGGTGCGCTGGTGGTGGCTTTCTTTATGATGGTTTCACGCCGCGTCCTGACGCTAAAACAGTTCATGGATGGAGTGTTGCGTGGTGTACAGGCGATGATCCCTGCCAATATGATTTTAACCTTTGCCTGGACTATCTCTGGAGTGACCCGAGATTTACTGCAGGCACCTGAATTTATTTCCGGTATTGTGCAGAACGATTTTGCACTGATGGGTGCAATTCTGCCGGCTGCGGTCTTCATTATCGCCGGTTTTCTCTCTTTCTCAACTGGAACAGCCTGGGGAACATTCGGTATTCTCATTCCTATTATGGTAATGGTGGCACAGGCTATTGCCCCTGATTCTCACGAACTTCTGATTATTACCCTCTCGGCTACGCTTGCAGGCTCGGTATTTGGCGATCACTGTTCACCGATTTCAGATACCACAGTACTGTCTTCAGCAGGTTCTGGCTGTGTGCACATCGACCATGTCTATACCCAGTTACCGTATGCCATCCTTGTTGCCGTCTGCACCTTTTTTGGATATATCGTGGCAGGTCTTACCAAATCTCTAGCCTTAAGTCTTGGCACCTCTGTGGTTATGCTTTTGGCCACAGTAATCTTTTTACATCTAAGACAGATAAGGAAAAATTCCAAAGTTGTTTTCTAATGAGGAAAGCCGGCACTGCCGGCTTTACACTTTCTTGATAACTGCGAACTAGGCCTTCTGCTTTGCAAAATATCGTTCAATCTCCTTTATATACAAGGCCCCCATCTGACTTAGGATATGATTTTTCTTAATGATATAGCCAATCTCCATTGTATCATCCTCTTCTTCTGCCTTATAGGGAACCGCAACATAATCATTGCCGTTCAATTCTTCGCAAATGATCCCAGAACACAGGGTAAAACCATTTAACCCCTGCATCAGATTAAGCATGGATGCCCTGTCGTTAACTTTGACAGTTCTTACATAAGACTTATAGGAGAAGATTTCTTCAGATAAATAAAGACTGCTGTTATCTCCCTGTTCAAAGGATAGACACGGATAATCAGAGAGCATGGAAAAAGTAATATATTTCTCATGTGCAAGCGGATGTTCTTTATAAAGATAGACAAAAGTCTTGCACTTTATCAGAGGAGTAAAGACTAGTTCATAGTTTAGAAGACTCTTGGTTATCTGTTTTTTGTTGAAGGAGGACAGATAAATAATGCCAATTTCACTTTTTAAAGTGCCAACATCCTCGATGACAAGCGCCGTCTTGGTTTCACGAATGGCAAAATCATATAGGGCGGTATTGAATTTTTTTACCATCTCCACAAAAGATTTTACCGCAAAAGTATAATGCTGAGTTGAGACCGCAAACTTCTTTTTGATAGTGCCATTTTTACCAAATTTTTCTAAAAGTTCTTCATACTGCATGTAGACACTGCGGGCGTAGGAGATAAATTCAGCCCCTTCGTTGGTAAGGGTTACCCCGCGACCGCTACGATTGAAAATAGTAAGATTTAGTTCATTTTCAAGTTCATGCACCGCATTAGAAAGAGATGGCTGTGAAATATAAAGGGTCTGAGCGGCTTTATTGAAAGAACCTAAAGCGGCAATTTCAAGAACATAGTGAAGTTGAGTTAAAGTCATAAAAATCAGCTATTTTGAACATTTATGGTACAAAGAACACTGTCAAAAGAAACGGACTGCAGGTTGGCAAAAACAAAATAATCAAGATTATTGTCCATTCTTACAGTAAGCACACAGCAAAAAGAGGGATCAATTTCATAGAGGGCTTCCATATTAAAATACATGAGAGTCTGGGCTTTTTTTACATTTTCCTGCTCTTTAACTTTGATGCAATAATATTTATCAAAATCCTCGGTAAAGGGCATAACCCCCACATTGATAATAAGTTCAAGTTTACCAGCCTTCAAAGACAGAGAATTTCCTGTAGGCGATATTTTTTTGATGGTACAGTCACAGGGAGCCTTAATCATACCGAGAGTAGGCAGCACTGCAAAGGACGGTCCAATGATATTATTCGATAGGATATAGTTTGACAGCATATGGGTTGAAAAAGTATTACCTTCAAAAGGCGAATTTACTATTATTTCAGTATTTGACGAATCGCCGCTGAATAACTTGATAATTCTTTCTTTGAAGGTCATTAAAAATTCCCCATAACTAAAAATTGAGTGTTTAAAACAGCATGGTCAAAAGTGGAATGGTAAACACCGAAAGCAGCGTGGTTAAGAAAGTTCCTTCAGACATAGTTTTAGCCTCAATATTATTCTTAAGACACAACATGGTACCCACAGCCGCAACCGGCATACCGAAAAGGACCACAAAAACATCAGTATATTTGTTGTCAAGTGGTGTCAGTTTATAGATTAAAAAAAGCAGACATGGAATGATCAAAAGTTTTATCAAACATACAAGATACATTCTTAAATTACCAAACATCTTGAGAATACTGAAATCACTTAAAGTAGCACCAATAATCATAAGCGATGCAGGAATGGTAAGTCCGCCTATTAGAGAGCAGGCTTTGTATACCTCAAATGGAAAATGCAGCTGAAAGTACACAATGAGAATGGTCATATAGGTGGCCAAAAGACAAGGTGAAAACAGAGAACGCCATTTGAAGACAAACTTCCCCTTACCTGAGGTAATAATAGGAGTTCCAAAAAGATAAATGAGAATATTAAAAGGAATACTCACGACCGCAGCAAAGAAAATAGCCTCATTTCCAAAAAGAGAAGCCAGCACCGGGAAGCCCAAAAAGTTTATATTGCCAAAAATCAGCATAAATCGATAGGATCCGACTTCATTCTCATCTTTGGTGATATATTTCCCCACTACAAATGCAGTGAGCATAACCAGCATATAAGTGATAATGCCACAGATTAAAACCGGCAGAATATCAGATTTCTTTGGCAGAATTTCTCCCATAACTGACGAAAGGATCAGAAAAGGGGCTGTCACATTAATAACCAGCATGGATAATTTACGATTGAATTCCTGATCCATATACTTTAATTTGCTACATAAAAAACCAATAATAACCATCAGAAACAAAGAGACGGTGGTAGACAGGGTACCTAAAAAACTCATAAAAAATTCCCTTTTCTTGTATTATTTATCATGCCCATTACGTTAAGACGAAAAACAATTTTTGATCTTAAGGATATGAGCCACTAATGTGGGCAAGTCCTTAAGCAACTTTTGGT
>CACYBT010000206.1 GCA_902772715.1 uncultured Succinivibrio sp. | reverse complement strand
TCTGCGTTTATACGAATAGCTTGATATAATGAGTTAGATCTAAGAAACTAGAACTATAGTTCTAGAAATTGCGATTTCTTTAATTTACTCCGTCTCCTATCATGTAAATTTTTCTGTTGCTCCTAAGAAAATCCTCAGATGATGGATGAATAATGGCCACTATTCACCAAAGAAGACAAGCCGATTTTTCTTCAGCACTACCCTTTTCCCCTAACTCATTCTTAACTCTAAGATTTATCTCAAATTTATGAATTTGTTTATGACATACGAAAGAACATATAAAACATAACTTATAGCTTACATCATGGTAATTCTTGAAAAATGATTAATTTTTGATAAACTTATGGATAAAAGTGGAGAATTGTGGAAATTCTAGTCGATGTTTGACGGTGTACTCTTAAGTGGAACTAATGAATTGAGCCTTGATAACAAAGGTAGGTTCATTATGCCTGCTCGTTACCGCGATGTCGTTTTAGAAAATTCGGATAATCAGATAGTTATTACCCGTTCGCTTTTTGATAAATGCCTTTGGGTTTATCTTAATTATGAATGGGAAAGTGTGGTTGCATCGTTAGGGGATATTCCTAATATTGCAGATCCGCTGACACGCACCGTACAAAGAGTGATTTTAGGCAGTGCTGTGTTTGTTAAATTAGATGCACAGAACAGAGTAGTAATTCCTCCTGAACTTAGGAATCTGGCTGAACTAGATAAGAAAGCCTACCTTATTGGGTTTAATAATAAGTTTGAGTTATGGTCTGAGCATAATTTTGAGGCACAGCGTAAGCAGGATCAGCTGATGTTAGAAAAAGCATGTAATGCTATAGATAGTAACAGCATGTTAAAAAACATCAGGCTGTAGTGAATTTTTAAATGGTATATACACATATCCCAGTTCTTTTAAATGAGGTTATTGAAGGCCTGGCTATAAAGCCTGAAGGGATCTATCTGGATGCGACTTTCGGCAGAGGAGGCCATTCACGAGAAATCCTCAAACGTTTAGGTAAACATGGAAGGTTGGTGGCATTTGACCGCGACCTGCAGGCCGTTGAGGCTGCCCAAAAGATTACTGATGAAAGATTTCAGATAATACATACCCCTTTTTCCAGAATGAAAAGCGTATGTGATGAGTATGGGTTAACGGGTAAAGTTGACGGTATTCTGATGGATATCGGTATTTCCTCGCCTCAGATTGATGATCCGCAAAGGGGCTTTTCTTTTGATAAGGATGGACCTTTGGATATGAGGATGGATAAAAGTGCCAAACTAGATGCAAAGACCATTGTAAATACCTATAGCAAAGAAGACCTTACATATATTTTCAAAGTTTACGGAGAAGAAAATTTTGCAGCAAAGGTGGCTTCATCGATAGTCAGAAGAAGAGAGGATAAGGAGTTTACTTCAACTCTTGAACTTGCAAATTTTATAAAAAGCGTCATCGGAGGTAAACCGACTCCCAAAAACAAGGCAACGCGTTGCTTTCAGGCCTTACGTATAGCCGTCAATGCCGAATTGGACGAATTGAGGACAGCCTTGGATGACAGTCTTGATGTGTTAGCCGATGAAGGACGACTTTTAGTGATAAGTTTTCATTCTCTAGAAGATCGTATTGTAAAGAATTTTATTAAAACCAATAATAAAGGACAGACAATACCAAACGGATTGCCTGTCACTTATGAAGAAACAGAAAGAATAAGACTTGCTACAGCAAAAGTGGAGCCAGTAGGAGGACCAATTAAGGCCACTCCTTTAGAAACAAGCATAAATATAAGAGCACGCAGTGCTACGCTTAGAATATGCTCTAGGCTTAAGAGGCAAGTGTAAATGCAACAATCCAATGCTCTAAGGAAAATCGATGAAGATTCCTTAGTTCCATTAAGTGAAGAGGATAACGAGCCAAAATTTGGTGACAGATCCTATTATAAAAAGAAGAAAACCTTTGAGCAGCTATCCGCTCCTAAGGTTGACAATCCCTATGCCAATTCCATCAAGGTAATCAAAAAGGTTACAGAGGATCGTATTGTTCATCTTGAGAATAAGGTGAAGTTTGAGGAAGATATCTCTGAGGAAACCTTAAAGTCTATTGAACTTCATCATTTTGAAAAGAAGGACCCACTCCCTCTCGTCAAGACTATCATGCGAGATGTCTTAGCCAACTGCATAACCTACAGTCTCATTCTCATTATCTGTGTACTCTGTGTTTACAAGGTTATTTTGGTCCAAGAAACAAGAGAAGTTACCATTATGTACAACGAAGCAGTGAGAAAGAATGAACTTATGCATAAGGAATGGCTGGCGCTGTTATCAGAACGTGAAATTTTAACTGAGTACTCAAATATTAGGCAGTCAGCCAGCAACAACTTAGGCATGATTCAACCCAAAACAGAGAACGAGATTGTTATTGATTTAAGATAAGTATGGCGTTAATCCACGAAGAGGGGACCAACCGTCTCCAAATAAGTAAATTTAGAATATATTCTGTGTATTTTGCAGTGGTTCTCTTTATGGCACTGCTTATAGGCAGATTACTGTGGATCCAGATCCTTTATCCTGAAAAACTAATTGCTGAAGGTAATGCTAGAGTTTTACGTAATTACAATTATGAGCCGCCACGGGGCCTTATTACTGATCGTAACGGTAAGATCCTGGCTATTTCCGTTCCTGTCAAATCAGTGGACGCTGATCCTTTAAGACTGCATGAACTTGGTATTTATCAGGATAAAAAGAAGATGCAGCAAATTGCAGATATTCTGCAGCTTGATCTTAACCTGCTCTACAAAAGAACCGCTGATCCTGCCAAACGTTTTGTGCATTTAAAGCATTATCTTGATCTTAAACTTGCCAATAAACTTAAGAAAATTGCCAAGGATGGCCTGATTCTCACAGATACCTATCGTCGCCATTATCCAACAGGGGAAATGAATTCAGCCCTTATAGGCTTCCTAAACGGTGAAGGTGTGGGAGTATATGGTGTTGAGCAGTCTTTTAACAACTATCTTACAGCAATACGTTCAACTCGTGTGGCCAAAAAGGACCGTTATGATCATATTGTGGAAAATCTGGCAACCTTGCAAAAAGGTGCCAATGGCGGGAACTTAGTTTTAAGTATTGATAATCGTCTGCAGGAGATAGCCTATTCTTGTATCAAGAATACGGTAGATGAGAATGATGCAGACAGTGGTATGGCAATACTCATGGATGTAAAGAGTGGCGAGATTTTAAGTCTCGTCAATTACCCATCCTTTGATCCTAATGAACGTGGAAATATCGACCTTTCAAATGCTAGAAACCGCGCTATTTCTGATATTTTTGAGCCTGGTTCAACCATGAAGCCGATTGTTGCCCTTGCAGCATTAGAGGCAAAGGCTACTAACTGGCGTGAAGTCATAAACTGTAGGCCTTTTGTGGTGGATGGAAAAATGGTCAAAGATTCCCATGCCATGAATGAGGGAACAATTGCAGATATTATTAAATTTTCCTCGAATACGGGTATGGCTCATCTGGCAATGCGTATCGGTCCGCAGAAAATTTTACAGGTTCTGGACAGATTTGGCTTTGGTCAGAAGAGTGGCTCTGGTCTTGTGGGGGAGAGCTCAGGCAAACTTAACGAAAATCGTAAGTTCTGGGCTGATATTGATAAGGCCACCTTGGGTTTTGGCTACGGCATGGCTGTAACTAATTTACAGTTAGCCTCTGCCTATGCGACCATAGCCAATGGCGGATTTAGATATAAAGCCTCCATTTTGCGCTTATCCAAGGTGCCGGAACCTGAACCAGTTGCTTCACAAAAGGAGGTAGAGCGCATGAAAAATGCACTTGAATCAGTGGTGAGCGCGGGAACAGGCGGTAAGGCCGCCATTGACCGTTACCGGGTTGCAGGTAAAACCGGAACCGCAAAAGTTGCAACAAAGGGTGGATACGGGGACAGTTATGTCGCTACCTTTGCCGGTTTTGCACCAATTTCAAATCCACGTTTTTCATTGGTAGTGGTAGTAAATAGGCCTAAGGCAGGCAAATTCTATGGTGGTGTTGTCTCAGGTCCTGCTTTTAGTGAAATTATGGCCAGAGCACTGCAACTATATAATATTAAGCCGGATAATCCTCTGACTGATGCAAAATAGATAGGTTAGAACATGAAAACATTAAAAGACATCTGCAAGTATATAGGCTGTAAAGACCTAGACAGTAATGCTGAGGTTACTGATCTTGCCATAGACTCAAGATTAGTCAGCACAGGCACACTTTTTATTGCCAAAAAGGGGACGCATGTAAATGGTCTTGAGTATGTGAAAAATGCCGCGCAAAACGGAGCAGTTGCCGTTTTATATCCTGAGGATAACGTTCCTAAAGATGAGGTGTTAAAAAGCGTAGCCATCCCTTTTATTAAAATTCCAGGGAAAAAATCTCTCGGGGCCTTTGCCTCATGGTTTTATGATGAACCTAGCAAGAACCTAAAACTCATTGGCGTGACAGGTACTAATGGTAAAAGTACCACAACACAGCTAATTGCGCAGTGGCTTACTAACAAATTTCACATAAAGTGTGCGGTTTTAGGGACATTAGGGTATGGCTTTTTGCCAAATTTAAAAAAGAGTTCCAATACGACCTTAGATGAAGTTATTCTCCAGAAAACCTTAAGCGAATTGCTTGCCGAAGGTGCAAGATATGCGGTTTTAGAGGTTTCCTCTATTGGTGTCTGTGAAGGAAGGCTCAATGGCTGTACCTTTGCGGCAGGCGCATATACAAATCTGTCACGTGATCACCTTGATTACCATAAAACTATGGAGAATTATGCCAATGCCAAGGAATCATTCTTAAGAATGGTTGAGGATAAGCCTCTTTCCATCAATGTTGATGATGAGGTCGGCTATCATTTCGCAAGTATTTTTCCTAAAACTATTGTCTATAGCACTGATCAGAATTTTTTCAATAATTCTAGTTCCGTGTTTTTCAATCAATTTTTGTGGGTGCGTTCGATGCAGTTTAAACCTAATGGCATCAGCATGGAAATTGAGTCCACCTACGGAAACGGCAAGTGCACAATAGGTCTTTTGGGCGCCTTTAATGCTGAAAATTTTGCCTGTGCTCTGTCGGTGATGCTGTCTTTGGGTTTCCCAATGGATAGTCTCCTTGATTATGCCCCTAACCTTAAGGCGGTAGAAGGCAGAATTGAGTGTTTTGCCAAAGAAGGAAAACCGCATATTGTTGTGGATTATGCTCATACACCTGACGGTGTGGAAAAACTCCTTAAGGGAGTAAGAGAACATCATCCTGATGGCAAAATCATATGTGTCATCGGCTGCGGCGGCGATCGTGACAAAGGTAAGCGTCCGATTATGGCAATTAAGGCTTCGGTTTATTCTGATCTGGTGGTTTTTACTTCCGACAACCCACGTACTGAAGATCCCGAAAAGATCCTTGATGATATGGAAAGAGGCATTAGTGCCGAGTCCAGCAACTACGTGCGGATTGCCGATAGACATAAGGCAATTGTCTATGCCTTTGATGAGGCCAATGTCAATGATTGTGTAGTGATTGCCGGCAAAGGACATGAGGACTATCAGATTTTTAAGGATAAAACCATCCATTTCTCCGACCGAGAAGAGGCAATGCAGTTACTAGGAGAAACACATGATTAGCTTTACACTAAAAGATCTGTCCACTCTTGGAAATTACGTGTTAAAGGGTCAGGACATGACGATTACAGAAGTCAGTACCGATTCTCGAAATACCAAAGACGCTTTGTTTGTGGCACTTAAGGGTGAACGCTTTGATGGACATGATTTTATCGAAAAGGCACTTGATGGCGGTGCATGTGCGGTTTTAAGCGAAAAACCCTTACCGCAGCATATTGAAGCACGCACAAGTGTCATCTATACCCATAGTACACTTGAGGCATACGGATACTGCGGTCTTCTGGTAAGACGTCAATGTCACGCCAAAATTGCCAGTCTTACAGGTTCCTGTGGAAAAACAACTGTAAAGGAATTTACTCATGCAATTTTGCAAAAATGCGGCAAAAGTCTTTGTACTGAAGGAAACTTTAACAATGATGTGGGCGTGCCTAAGACCTTACTGCGTTTAGATGACAGTTACGATTATGCGGTTATTGAACAGGGGGCAAGTCATTTGTTTGATATTGCCCATACCTGTGAGTTTGTGCGTGCTGACACGGCTCTTATCAATAATGTTGGGGAGGCTCACATTGAAGGCTTTGGATCTTATGACGGAGTATATAAAGGAAAAAGCGAAATTTTAGAGAGCGTTCTGTCACGAGGTGGTACAGCAGTTGTCCCCTATGACAGCAAATACTATGCACGCTGGGAGAGCGATTATCGTTCCGCATTCAGGATGGGTAAACTGTTTACATTCGGTACTAGCGAAAACTCCCTCGTGAGGATAAGTGATATTGATGACAGACGTGACGGGGTTTGCTGTACTCTCAGTATCAATGGGGAGCAGTTTCCTGTAAAACTTCAGACTGTAGGAGTACACAATGCCTTTAATGCCGCTGCAGCCGCAGCGCTTGCCCATATTAGCGGAGCCGGTACCGAGGCGATATGTGAGGGACTTAGGGGCGCAGGAACTCTCAGGGGCAGACTGACCATCAAGGAATATCAGGGATTTACTGTAATTGATGATGCCTACAATGCATCTTTTAATGCTGTGATTGCCGCCATCAATACTTTGAAGCTCTACCCTGGCAAAAGAGTGATGATTTTTGGGGATATGGGAGAGTTGGGTGATGCGGCTGTTTCGCTGCATCGTCAGGTTGGAGAGTGTGCCCTTGAAAATATCGATGAAATTCTATGTGTGGGGCCTTTAACGCAGTATACCTGTGAAAGCGCGGCTAGGATTGCCAAACATTTTAATGACAGTCAAGATCTCGTACAATATACGCGCGATTTGATTGCAAGGAACCACGAAATATGTTTTCTAATTAAAGGTTCGCATGCTATGCACATGGATAAGATTACTGAGGCTTTGTGTGCCATAGGCGAGAACCTTAAGAACTAGATTGGATTATGTTAATGCCAGAGGAGATGTTTTTAGAGTTAATACTCAAAAACGAATAGAAGATGATTATACTTATTTCAGAATATTTAAGCCAATATATTCCCTCATTTCGAGTTTTTGAATATCTGACTTTCAGGGCTGTTCTTGCTCTTTTCACGGCTCTGTTTATGTCGCTTTCGTTAGGCGCATTTGTCATAAAGAAACTGCAGCTTCTGCATTTTGGTCAGGTGGTAAGAGATGATGGTCCTGAAAGCCATCTTAAGAAGACCGGCACTCCTACTATGGGCGGTATTCTGATTGTCGGCTGTATTTCGTTATCCATTCTGCTGTGGTGTCGCCTTGACAACATTTACGTATGGTATACCTTAGCCACTCTTTTGGCGTATTCTAGTATCGGATTTGCAGATGATTATCTTAAGGTAGTGCGTCATGATCCGCATGGACTGCGTGCTAAGTACAAGTATTTTTGGCAGTCAGCATGTGCCATTACTCTGGCGTGCTGTATTTATGGTTCGGCTACCCTGAGTTCTGAAACTACTCTCGTGGTGCCTTTTTTTAAGGAATATATGCCTGATCTCGGTTTTCTCATTATTCCTCTAGCCTACTTTGTACTAACCGGCTCCTCAAATGCGGTGAATCTGACTGACGGCCTAGATGGTCTTGCCATTATCACCACTATTACCGTGGCCTCAGGACTTGGGTTTGTAGCCTGGCTGACCTCAAACTCCAATTTTGCACAATACCTTTATATTCCGTATGTGCCTAAGGCTTCAGAAATTGCTATTGTCTGCATGGCTATAGTGGGAGCAGGTCTTGGTTTTTTGTGGTTTAACTCCTATCCTGCTCAGGTCTTTATGGGAGATGTGGGATCTCTTTCCTTGGGCGCGGTATTAGGTATTATTGCGATTTTAATACGTCAGGAATTTTTACTTTTTATCATGGGCGGTATTTTCGTCCTCGAGACGGTGAGTGTGATTTTACAGGTCGGATCTTACAAGTGGAGAGGCCGTCGTATCTTCAGAATGGCTCCTATACATCATCATTTAGAAAAAGGCGGCTGGCCTGAACCTCGAGTCATGGCACGTTTTTGGATCATTACTTTGGTGCTGGTTCTCATCGGTCTTATTACCCTTAAATTACGCTAGAGAGCAATAACATTATGAATGCTAGTTTGCAACATAAAAAAATCGCTGTAGTTGGTCTTGGAATTTCAAACATATCGGTCATAAGATATCTTATAAAGCACGATCTGAGTATGCTTACCATCTTTGATACTCGTTCAAATCCGCCTCACATGGGAGATCTGCCGGTGGGACTGGATTTGCGTTTGGGAAAGCTGGATGCAGAGGTGCTTAAAACCTATGATATTATTGTCATTAGTCCTGGTATAAGTATCTATGATGAAGCCATCGTCAGAAGTCAGGAGGCAGGGGTTAAAGTAGTTGGTGACATTGAACTTTTTGCCCATGAAGCCAAGGCCCCGATTATCGGTATTACTGGTTCTAATGGTAAATCTACAGTGACCACTCTCACTGGTTTTATAGCCGATGCTGCCGGAATCAACGTGAGGGTAGGCGCAAATATCGGTACTCCGGTTTTTGATATTCTAGATGATAAAGCCGAGCTCTATGTGCTTGAACTTTCCTCATTTGAGCTTGAAACTGTAGAGAATCTTAAACTTCAATCCTGTGCAATTCTAAATGTTTCAGAAGATCATCTGGACCGCTATCATGGTTCTTTAGATGAATATGCTAAAACCAAGCAGAGGATCTTTAAAAATGCCAAACAGGTGGTGGTTAATCGCGATGATTTATATTCCTATCCTAGCAGGGAGGATCGCGACAGGTATCGTCTGATTTCTTTTGGACTTGATAACACGGGAAATTATGGCATTGAAAAGGATAAGGATCAAATCTATCTGACACGCAATAAATCTATCTTTATGAATGTCAAAGATTTACGTGTGAGCGGAATGCATAATTATGTCAATGTGCTTGCTGCTCTTGCCTTAACTGAGTTTTTGGAGATTCCTAAGACGGTATTGGTGAAAGCCCTGCATAATTTCAGTGGCTTGCCACATCGCTGTCAGTTGGTTAAAACTGTTCATGGAGTTGCCTACTACAATGACTCAAAGGCCACAAACGTGGCATCTGTAGTGGCCGCTATCGAAGGCCTCAAGGATATTCATACCCGCGGGATGATCCTTTTGGCAGGAGGCCTTGGGAAGGGACAGGATTTTACACCTCTTAAAAAGTATATTGGCCATGAGGTTAAGACAGTATTTTGCTTTGGTAAGGACAAAGACAAACTTTTAGATTTGGATAAAGATTTATGCATCAATGTGGAAAATATGGAAGAGGCCATACATAAAGCAAATGAAATGGCTACCACAGGTCAGGCCGTACTGTTGTCTCCAGGCTGTGCTTCTTTTGATCAGTTTAAGGGATTTGAACATCGCGGGCACGTTTTTGCAGATATTGTAGGCAATCTTGCCAACTAACAATATTTAAGACAGGTAAGTTGTAGAAGTTATGAACTTTTTCAAAAGAAAAACCGAATATGACAGCGTGATCCTTATTACCGCCTTTATCCTTTTGTGTATGGGAGTGGTGATTATAAGTTCAGCATCCATTATGGAGGCTACTGTCAAGTTTGGTGATGCTCTCTATCAGACCAAAAAACACCTTTTCGGAATCGGGGTTGCGCTGTTTTTAGGTTTGATTGCCTGTATGACTCCAACCAGAATATGGCAAAAGTACTCACTGCATTTTTTGTTTGTCGTTCTTGTTATGATGGTTCTGGTGTTAGTTGTAGGACGCGAAATCAACGGAGCCAAGCGCTGGCTAAATCTTGGACTTGTGAATCTGCAGCCGGCAGAACTTTTAAAACTGGTGTGGATCCTCTTTTTCTCCGATCATGTAAGTCGCAAGATTGAATCCATATCGAGAACCGTGTGGGGCTTTTTAAGACCAGTGACCTTTCTTGCCGTGATGACGGTGCTGCTCTTGAGTCAGCCGGATATGGGTTCTCTTATGGTAATTACTCTCATTACCTATTCTATAATGTATCTTGCCGGAGTCGGATTACTAAAGTATATGGTGGTGATAGTGGTACTGTCATTAGTGGCGGCACTGTTTATTAAAATTTCACCGTATCGAGCAAGACGTGTGACCTCTTTTTTGGATCCATGGTCTGACGAGTATGGTTCGGGGTATCAGTTAACACAGTCACTTATGGCCTACGGACGGGGAGGCTGGTATGGAGAAGGACTTGGCAATTCCTATCAGAAACTCGGGTATCTTCCAGAAGCGCATACCGATTTTGTAACGGCCATTTTTGGCGAGGAATTTGGGTTTATTGGCATGGTGCTACTCATCATTTTGGAATTTATCATTGTGTTTAGAGGCATTAGGCTAGGTGTTAAGATCCTAAAAGAAGATGCAATCTACCAGGGGTATGTTGTCATTGGGATAAGTTCTTGGATCTGTTTGCAGACCTTCATCAATATTGGAGCGGCATCAGGTGGACTGCCAACTAAAGGTCTTACTTTGCCTTTTGTTTCATATGGTGGATCTTCTTTGATGGTTTTCTGTATGGGTATTGGTATTCTTCTGCGCATCGATTATGAATGGCGGAATAAAATTATCAGTACCACACGCAGTTATATCGAATCTGCATCAGGTGGCAAATAGTGTCTTATGATGAGATTTAAGGTTAATTCTTTGGCGGCATAAGTATGAAAGTAAAAAGAGTCATGATCATGGCCGGTGGTACCGGGGGACATGTTTTTCCGGCTTTGGCCATTGCGGAAAAACTAAAATCTCAGCAAGTTGAGGTTGAATGGCTTGGTACCAGAGGTCGCATGGAAGAGATGCTGGTTCCCAAATACGGATATAACATTCATTACATTGATGTTAAAGGGGTCAGACGTAATGGCCTTAAGACAATGCTGAAGGCTCCTTTTATGATTGTTAAGGCTGTTCTGCAGGCCAAAAAAATTCTGCGTGAATTTAAACCAGATTTAGTCATAGGAATGGGAGGGTATGCCTCAGGTCCTGGCGGGTTTGCCGCATATCTTATGAAGATTCCGCTGCTTGTACATGAGCAGAATGCGGCGGCGGGGCTTACCAACAAATTGCTGTTCAAACTTGCGGATACCGTGATGCTGGGATTTCCTGGCGCTTTTGAGGGAAAAAAGGTTAAAGTGGTGGGTAATCCGGTGCGTGACAGTATCAGAATACTTTATGAGCAGGAGAGAGCATATAACACTTTACCCCTAAGAATTACCATAGTAGGCGGTTCGCTTGGAGCACAGGCTCTCAATAATATCGTTCCTTTGGGATTAAAGAAATTTACAGATAATAATGTTATTTCGGTGGTTCATCAGTGTGGCAAGGGAAATTCATCTAAAGTTCTGCCCTTATACGAAGGGGCGTCCTTTGAGTATCAGGTGTGTGATTTTATTGATGATATGCAGAGTCTTTATAAAAATACCGATCTCATTATTTGTCGTGCCGGGGCTCTGACTGTGGCCGAGACTGCCTGTGCCGGTGTGCCCGCAATTTTCATTCCGCTTCCTACGGCGGTGGATGATCATCAGACCAAAAATGCCTCTTTTTTAAGGGATATCGGTGCAGCCTATATTATTCCTCAAAGTGAGCTAACGGCAGAGAGTCTTTATGCTAAAATCGCACCACTCGTCAAAGATATGGAAATTTTAGGGAACATGTCGGCATTATTAAAAAAGAATGCCATAACAGATGCCACAGATAAGGTGATGGAAGTTATTGAAGGATTGTAGGTATGAGCATGGAAAAGCAGGATATAAATTACAGTGTTCCCTTAATGCACAAGGTTAAACGCATTCATTTTGTGGGGATCGGTGGTGCTGGTATGAGCGGCATTGCCGAAGTGCTCCGTAACGAAGGATATACTGTTTCGGGATCGGACATTGCCAAAAGCAAGGTCACGGCACGTCTTGAAAAACTGGGCATTACCGTATTTATCGGCCATGCCAAAGAAAATGTCCACGGAGCATCGGTAGTGGTGGTATCTTCTGCAGTTCGTGCGGATAATCCTGAAATTGTCATGGCCAACGAACAGAAGATCCCTGTGGTCAGAAGAGCCGAAATGCTTGCTGAACTCATGCGTTACCGTAATGGTATTGCCATCAGTGGCACGCATGGAAAAACCACCACTACTTCCCTCATCGCTTCTATTTTTGCGCAGGCCAGTCTTGATCCGACCTTTGTGATTGGCGGTCTGTTAAACAGTGCCGGTACCAACGCCCGTCTTGGCAATGGTAAGTATCTTATTGCCGAAGCCGATGAATCTGATGCTTCCTTCCTGCACCTGCAACCTGTGGTTACTGTGGTTACTAATATTGAACCTGACCATCTTGACACCTACGGAGGATATTTTGAAAATCTCAAAAAGACTTTCGTAGAATTTTTGCATAATCTGCCTTTTTATGGTGTTGCAGTGGTGTGTGTGGATGATCCTAATGTAGTTGATATTTTACCGAAGATAGGGCGTACAGTTATCACCTACGGTGAATCTGAACATGCGGATTTTCGGATGGTGGATTTTAAGGAAGTGGGTTTACACAGTGAATTTAAGATTGTGCGGAAAGATGCGCCTCCTATGACAATAGAACTGCCGATCCCCGGGATCCATATGGCCAAAAATGCTACAGCAGCAGTGGCTGTAGCCATAGAAGAGGGAATACAAGAACAGGTTATTATTGATGCTCTTAAAAGTTTCTCTGGAGTGGGCAGACGTTTCCAAGTTTATGGCGATTTTCGTACCAAAAATGGCAAATTGTTTACTTTAGTTGATGATTATGGTCATCATCCAACGGAAGTTATGGCTACTATCAGAGCGGCAAGGCTTGCATACAAGGACAGACGTATCGCGATGGTATTTCAGCCACATCGTTATACCAGAACTCGTGACTGTTATGAGGATTTTGTCAGAGTGCTGCAGCATGTTGACGATCTGGTTCTCATTGAAGTTTACCCGGCAGGCGAGGACCCGATCGTGGGTGCCGATGGTCGTCATTTATGCCGTTCCATTCGTTTAAAGGGTAAAATTGAACCATATTTTGTGGAGCAAATTGATGAGATCCCCGAACTTTTAGAGCGCGTTCTTACTGACAATTCTGTCCTTATCACCCAGGGGGCAGGGAATGTTGTTGCTGTTGCAAGACAGCTCTCTTCTATGTATGAACGTGTTTAGGTATAAGTTTAGGATTTGTGGAGATTGTGATGCAGACCGGTATTTAAACCGGATAGTCACAGTGATTTAGGCCTAAAATAAATGGTCAGTACAGTTAAGATGTTTTAATAGGGACTAACAATGGGCAAGACCAAAAAAAGTCGCGCTTATTTATTTGCCGGGATAATTTTTGTAATGATCCTGGTAGCCCTTATTGTCAAAGGAGATTTGTTCATTAAAAACTTTTTGGCTGAGTCTAAGGCTTTACCGGTTAGGGCGGTTGAAATTGACGGAGTCTTTAAGTTTATTACCAAAAAACGTCTTGCTGATATTACGGGAAAGGTCTGTGCGGGGCAGAATATTGCTACTCTCAATATTCAGGAATTACGTGAGGAAATCTTAAAAGAACCATGGGTAGCACAGGTAGTGATAAAAAAGAAGATGCCAGATACACTGTTACTTGCAGTTATTGAACATGTTCCGGCGGCATATTGGAATGAAAACGGACTGTATGATGCAAAAACCAAAAGTGTATTTTTCCCTGATATGTCGGAATTTTCGCAGCCACTGGTGAAATTAGGGGCCACACGAGATAATCTGTGCACCGATGTGTATGAGAGTGCGGTATCCTTCGTCAGAGCCATGAGTAATTCAAAGTATCAGATGGTAGAACTGTATCTTGACAATGTGCGTTGCTATAGTATGACTCTAGAGAATGGTACTCGTCTGATTTTAGGCCGGGGACAGAAGGATAGTTTGGTGCGTTTAAAAAGATTTTTAAGATCGTTTCATCAGTCGGGGCTTAACATTAATGATGTGGAATATGTAGATTTAAGGTATGATGTTGGTTTTGCCGTGGGGATGAAGGAAGAAAAAAAACACGCTGTGCAAAATTAAGAGGTATTAAGATGGCAATAAAAAGAAAGAAAGGAACACCAACAGTCCCTGTCAATGAAAATGGACAGCAGGTTTTTGCACTCGATATTGGCAGTTCACATTTGCGACTGGCTTTCGGTATTGTGGGCGATGACAAACAGATCAAGATTCAGGGGCTAAAGCAATGTCCAAGTCAGGGATTTGTCAAGGGACATATTTCGGATATTGACAGTCTGGCAAGACAAATAGCGCTTATTGTTCAGGATTTCCAAAATCAGTACGGCGTGGTTATTGAAAATCTCGTAACTGAGGTTCCTGGTTGTTTTATCAGCGCAGAAAATCAGGATGGTTTTGCCACGATTCAATCCGGAACCGTAACCATTGCCGACCGAAACCGTGCCATAAAAAATGCCATTGCAGGCGTAAAAATCAATGAGTCTGAATACTCCATTATTCATGCAATACCTCAGCAGTACACTACAGAAGATGTTGATCTTGTAAGTAATCCTATCGGCATGTACGCCAAACGACTTGAGGTCAATGTGCATGTTATCGGTTGCAAATATATTTTCAAAAAAAATATCGAGCAGGCCATCAAAATGACCAACCCTGACTTAAACGTTAGCTCTCTAATATATGCAGGTAATGCTGCTTCATCGGCTGTATTAAGAGCATCAGAGAAAGATATAGGTGTTATTCATGTAGATATTGGCGGGGGAACAGTCAATGTTACAGTTTATGAAGGCAATAGACAGCTATTGTCTTTTGGGATAAATGACGGTGGCGAATATATTACAAAAATGATTGCCAAAGAATTCTCTATTTCCATGAAGAATGCCGAATCCTTAAAATGCACCTATGGCTGTGCTGATGTGCGAATGCTTACAGAGGATGCGGCCAATAGCAGTATAGTTATACCTGATACCGAGTCCAATACCTCTCAGGTAAGTTCCAAGGAGGTGACAATTCGTACGGGAGCTCTTGTGGATGTGATTAACCGTGCACTTAGAAGCATGTTTGAGTTAATTTTTCAGCAGATAGACTACTACGGACGTGAAACTTTAAAAAGTCTCGAAATCGGAGCCGGTGTGGTACTGACTGGAGGTACCTCGAAACTGCCTGGTATTGAACAGGTAGCCTCTGAAATAATCAAGGAACTGAACTATCAGGATAATACTTTTATAAAATGCAATCCAAAGGTGAGCGTTGGTCATCCTATTGGTATCAGTGTGTTTGAGGATGCGGGAAGCCCTGGATTTATATCTGATTCAGATAAGGCGGTAGTGATAGGTTTATTACGTTCTGCCAAGTTTGATGATTTAAAACAGTATACTGATGATGAATTACGTGAAGAACGTGAAAAAAACCGCGGGGTTGTAAAATCTGTATATGACTGGGTACGTAGAGAACTATTTTAGGAAAATGCTTTTTACATATGCTTGTAGGGTATTTCTCAAAAAACGCCGCAAAACCCCCGTCTTTTTAGGGCGGATATGAGGCGCCAAATTCATCAGAAGGTATTTTGTTCTATATACTGTCTTTTAATAGAAATAGGAGCATCTCCATAGGATAAAGCAAAATAAAATGGCCGAAAAGAGCATTACCCCACAGTGTTTGCTAACAGTAGGATATTGCCTTTTACGAATTATCTTTGAAGCCCCTCCTATAAGTCTTAAGTCCCTCTCTGATATTGCAAGTTTAGGAGGGGGATTAACCTGCAGATGAACATGCTCTTCTTCTCCATCAGATGCGATTAAAGAGAATACAAGTTGACAAGAAACCGTTTCAAAAACGATTCTAATCTCAGTTAAATTTTTGTTTAGGGTAAAAACTAGGCAGGTGCATCTTTTGCGTCTGTTCTGTGGACACTCAAGATATGCTATACCCAGATGTTATCTATGCTCAAGGAAGAGTATGAAACCTATAAATCAGCGTTTATGACCTGATTTTACGATAAAGCCCGTCAGTACTGAGACGGGCTATGATTTTTTTTCAATTTAGTTGTTGCTAACTTTTTTACTTCTGAGAATATGCAGACTGGATGGTTTAATTGGTGGCATCTATCAGGTGTCGATATGAACTTCTTATTTTTAGGCGGTCACAGAGCTAAATGACGGTAGCCATGTTGTTAAGAGGTTTTGGATTAACTGCCTTCATAATCTTGTTAAAATCTTATTTGCTCTCTTTTAGACTCTCTATGCAGTGACTTACAATAAGTTGCATCAGTTTTATGATAAAAGAAATACAGATAGGCGCGGTGGTTGAATGATTTTAGATCCTTGAACACAGTAAGTATACTCAGGGGGCTTGAAAATTTGGGGGCTGAACTGTGATTTTTAGATTTATAACGATTTTCTTTCTAAAAATGGTAAAATCTTTTAAAACTAATAAGTATGTGCGTTACTTAGCATATTAAATTATGTTAGAATATAAAGTTAACAAGAACTGATATCATATTTGAACTGAAAAAGTTTTTTAAATTTTGAGAGTTAATGTAAAAATGAGTGATATTCGATTAGAATCATCTTCGAGCCCAAATACAGGCAGAAATCTGATTACGCCATCCGGTTCCTGCGTTATAAGAGTTTTAGGTGTTGGAGGCGGTGGCGGTAATTCGTTGCAGCACATGATTAACGAGAATTTGAGCGGTGTTGAGTTTATTGCCGTCAATACTGACTCTCAGGCTTTGGTACAGTCTACTTCTCCTCTGAAGGTGCAGATTGGTGTAAAACTTACCAATGGCCTTGGTGCGGGATGTGATCCAAATAAGGGGCGTAAGGCCGCAGAGGAATCTAAGGAAGATATCAAAAAACTGCTGCAGGGTTCTGATATGGTGTTTGTGACCGCAGGTATGGGCGGTGGTACCGGTACAGGTGCAGCGCCTATTATTGCTGAAATCGCCAAAGAAACTGGCGCACTGACTGTGGCAGTGGTTACCAAACCATTCAAGTTTGAAGGCAAACGCCACATGGTCAACGCAGAATCTGGTATCACAGAATTGTCAAAGCATGTTGATTCTCTTATTGTTATCGATAACGATAAGTTATTGAAGAATCTAGGCGCCAATATTTCTATTGTAAATGCCTTTAATTCGGCTAATGACATTCTTTTTAATGCTGTGAAGGGAATTACGGACTCTATTACTAATCCAGGCTATATTAATCTCGACTTTGCTGACGTCGTTACCGTCATGAAGGGGCGTGGTCATGCCATGATAGGTAATGGTGTTGGTCAAGGTGCCAACTTTGTTGAGGATGCTGTGGATAGAGCTATTCATTCTCCTCTTATTGAGCAGGTGGATATTAAATCTGCTGCCGGACTTTTAGCCAATGTTCGTGTTAATCCAAACTTCCCAATTACCAAGTGGGAGGAAATCTGTAACGCCATTCAGTCTTATGCTGATGAGGATGCTGATTGCAAGTTCGGTATGTCCTTTGATGAAAGTATTTCTGAAGATCAGGTTATTATTACAATTCTTATTACTGGTATAAGTGCTACCGATCCTAACCGTCCTGCTAATCAGGCCCGCTCGCAAATTGGTCAGGTCAAGGTTAGAAATGAGCAGGCTGACTTCCTTGGGAGACTGCGTGACAACGGTACCTTTTATCAGCGTGATGCACAGTCTGCTATGGGTAATCCAAATGCTATGCAACAAGGGTCTTCTAATATTGAAAACCCATTTATGCGTCAGCAGAATGGAGCTTCTCAGCAGCAGTATAGTGGACATGGTTTTGGATCTGCAAATTCTGATCCTGATTTTAGAGACGGCAAGATTTCTGAGGTATCAATGGAATCCTTTGGCAAGAGCCCTGTAGATGACAACAAGGATGATTTGTGGAATCTACCTCCAATTCTTCGTTCTAAGTCTGAGTAGTATTGATTTTTTATCAAAAGACGCACACTAATATCCCGTCCTTAAGGGAGGGGATATAAGGCGCAAGGTTAATTAGGTATTGCCGTTGCCTTTTTAAACTCATCATCTACAATAAAATGCACAAGGGCAGTACTTGCAAGGCTTCAGAGTGAATCTAGTCAAAAAAACTAGATCAGTCTGAATCCCTAAAGAGGTTGTGACTTAATGTACCTCATAAGAGGTCAGAGACACTAACTCTCTGCAGTTTAGGCTAAGTAGTTAGCCTCTACAGTAAAGATCTTCTTGCTTTGGCAAGAGCAGTCATAAAGGCCTCGGCAACTTATGTTTTGTTGAGGTTTTTTTATGTCAATTGCAGTAACAGCTGTCTTGGATATGGGTTCTTTTGCTTTGGATAGTTCATTTGTGAACCTTAACAAGTACCTGTTTCATGGAGAACCTCGACTAGAAGATGTTAAGCAGAATCCTCAGTTACAGGATTGCTGGTGTCTATCCTCAATAACCAGTATGCTTACTTCACAGGGTACAGCATCAATCACAAGACTGTTTTCTCCATCGGAAAAACCAAATCACGTCAATATAAGACTTGGCGTGAATATATATGAGGTTCCTTTGGGGAAATATCGGATTCATCAGGCGACAAACATGGCAGTAACAGTGCTAATTTGGGTGGTTGCCCTTGAAAATGCCGTGACTATGCACCTGGCAGTGCACGCACGTGCAGATAATAATGATCCAAATCTTATAAATAAAAAAGAGGCACAGCTGGCTCTGCATTCCGCTTCAAATGGTATTATAGCCTTACAGGGAAGAGCTGAAAATGGCATCGCAAAAGAATTATTAACGTTTGATTCTGCTCAATTCGCCACTGCTGGTGATGCTATAAATGCCATTAAGAAGTTTCTTGATGATGGGAAACCTGTTGTACGTGGTCACAGTTCAAAGTCGGTTGCTTTATCTGATGGTATTGCACCGGGCATGCAGTTACTGTCTTACATGCGGAAAGAAACAAACTTATTGTTCTTGATCCATACGGTGAAGTAAAATCAATTAAAGGAGCAAATCTTAAATAATATACCATGTCTTCAGTAAAACCGAAAATGAAGTCAAGTTGGCGATGGAACAAGAGGCTCAAATGGACAAATGGTATCAAAACAATGTCAAAGGGAAGTTAACTGAAGAAAATACGGCAAAATTGTCAAAGAGTCAGATAATATCGACGATTTTTAGATGATGTAATAGTTGTAAAAAGTGTAATGAATACCGAGGAACATCTTATGATAACCTCGGTTTTTTTTCAATTCACTGTGAAAAAAAATATTTACTGTTCACATTCTTTTAAGTGAATTAGGCAATTTATCCTCAATATTTAGAGCATAAATTCTTAAAAAAGTCGTTGTTAATGTTGAATGATGAGTGCTTAGCAAGTTTGCTTAGGGGAGAATTTTCAAGGACTTTTTGGAAAAACCATTTCAATGCCATAGATCCTCTTGTAGCTTTTTTCTCTAAATTTTAACCTAAATCCTCATTTTTGTAAGAAAACAAATAAAAATATTTTTCTACATAATTTTCAAGGAAATGTGAACTATGACATTCTAAAAACATTTCATCTCATTAAATTATACTATAATTACTCATGTTAATGTAGTTAAAAATTTTCATCAAAAGACGGTTATGAACTTTAAGGATTTATGATGAATGATGCTGTTATTACAGCAGCCTCTCTAAAAGAAACCATGTCAGAGTAAGCAATGGTTACTACCGGTAACCTTTGAAATATTCTTCCTTTTGTCCCTGGGAATAAGAGCTGGGAGGAAATTGAAGAGAGATTGTCTAAAGGTGAGCTGTTAAAAGAGATCTGCGGACTTTCTGATGACTATATGGAATCTTCTTACAAAGAAGCCATGGCAATGCTTGAAAACTCTGATTTTGAGGGAGAACGTGAAATGTTTTACAACCTCTGTCTTTTTGATAAGCCTAAGCCTAAGTACTGGGGCGGTCTTGGTAAATGCTGTGAAGGTTTGAAGCAGTATAAGGAAGCCATTGGAATGCTACAAAATGCTGACTCTCGTAACCTCAGGAGAGGAGCCTTTGCCGTTCTTGTGCTTAAGCTTCTGCTATATTAAGAATCACGATAAACAAAGTGCACTTGAGATATTAGAGGAAGGAAAAGATCTCTGTGATCCTTATGATGAGGACCAAAGACCTATTCTAGTAAGTTCGAGAATTTAATTGCAGTTTGCAAAGAGTAACAGTTTTTAAGGGAGTAGATGTATGTCAGATCGAATTTCAAATATAAATGTAATCAATACCAATAACATTATTACGGATAATGTTGATGAGAACTAGGATAAACCTCTTGATGAAAAAATCGAGATTAAACAGAATGAATTAACCAGTCAGGATTAAATCGAGGACTTAGGCACCAAAGAAGGCTCTAGCAAGGCCGCCAAGATCGTCAAAAGAATTATTGGCGGCTTACTGATTGCCGCAGGATTGGCCGCCGCCGCAGCAATTACTGTATCTACTCTTGGTATTGGCCATGCCGCAATAGGTGCAGTAATAGCCACCGTGGGTGGTATTGGCGGAGCAGCAGCCTTCGCTGCCATTACGGGAGCCGCAGGTGTAGGCTGTCTTGCCAGCAGTTTTATCGGTAATCATAAAACTGAGTCTTTTACAAGAAGCAAAAGCTCAAGGCGGCTTCAAGTATGATTTTACAGTAGGACTTACAGAGCAAGAGAAGAATGCATATGACAATATCAAAGGTTTGAAGAATATGTATGACTGTACATCGACTCCGAGAAACGCGCAGATGTGGCTAAACGATTTACAAAATGAAACGCCACACATGTTTAAAGTCCTAGATACTATG